>JAYKJC010000333.1:0-4199 GCA_035285885.1 Leptolyngbyaceae cyanobacterium
TGAGCTTCACCTTTGACGACCTTGTCGGCACCATCAGCGTCGGCGTTCTCGATAACGAGGAAAAAGGCAGCTCGATTACCCTCTACGACGATGCAGGGGTTGTGGTTGAGTCCCTTGAGATTCCTGCCCTTGGAGACAATAGCTTGCAAACGTTGAGTCTGGGTGAGGGTGAGGCGATCGCCCGTATGGATATCTTTTTTGCAGGTAGTGGAGCGGTGACTGACATCAGCTTCACCTCTGTAGATGGGGCGACGTTGGGCTAATTGCAACGCAATCCAAGATTGATGTTGGCGTAGGTTCAATCAAAAAGCGATCGCTCTTTTCCCTTGGGCGATCGCTTTTTGCTGGGTGCGTTTGGACGATTGCTTTGTAATACTGTAAGGGCGAAGCATTGCGGCAAAACATTGAATTGAAACCCGACAGTTTCTAGCGCAATGCTTCGCCCCTACGATGGATGGGGCATTGTCATGGCGATCGCCACCATATTGCCATAACAATGTTCTGGGCCAAATGTAATAAACCCGAAGGCAATTATCTCTGGCTCTGCACGAAACATGAGAAGGTCATTTATCCGAGTAGGCTTATTGCACTTTTCCCATAAAAAATCTTCTCCAGATGAAAGGTTTGTCATGAGAGTTGGTAGCCTAAAATTGGCGTTAGTTAACGTGAGTTAACTAACGCCAATTCACAGGTGACGACTCGGCACAAGGACAATTACTGCTATGAATCTCTGGGATGCACTATCCGATCAATCTCCTCATCGACTGTGGCTGATCGGTGGATTGATTGTTCTTGGAATCGGGATGCTCGTTGGAGAACCGGGCATTGCCTCCATCGGTCTAGCTGCGCTCATCACCGCCATTCTTGCGTTGAGTGTGCCGTCTCTCGCGATTCAATTAATCGTCTGGAGCATTTTGTCACTCGCATTGGCGATTGTCTTACGGGGTCTTGTGTCTCAAAAACCCAAGCCTTCTCAATGGCAGACCGAAGCTGAGGTGACGGTCATGATTCCTGAAGGACGGGTCGGTGAAGTCGCCTATGAAGGAACATTGTGGAAAGCCAAGTGTGACATTGCCGATCTTCAAATTCCTCAAGGAGAACTGGTCAATGTGATCGGACGCCAGGGCAACACGCTGATTGTCATGCCCGTCCGATTTATGAACTACTCAGATATGTCTTAGAACACAACCTGGCAAACGTCTCAAATTTTCAGCGCAGAAAAGAGGGGAGCGGACTCAAAGGCCGCTCCCCTCTTTTCTAGAATGATTGAAACTGACGGTTAAACCTGAGCCGATTGAATTTTCCACACTCCGTCCTGGCGAACCAGCTCATACCGAACGTTCACCAACGAATCATAACTATCGCTCAGTTGACCCGCCGTATAAAGCTCGCCCTGCTCTTGAACGTTGGCTTCAATGGTCGCCTGATCTGGAAACTCTTCAGACCAGACCACATCGACAACCTCTACTGAAGAATGCGAGTAGTTCCAGTGCTGGTTATTGCGTGCGTCTTCTTGAGAACGATTTTGCCAACGGCTCAGAAACTCACCCGTCAACACTTCTTCTAGAGGTTCAGCATTGTGACTATCTCCCATTGCCTCAACCTTCGCTGAGAGCCATCGTTCAACGACAGCTGTTGCAATTTCGGGCGTTAGCTCTCCGGTCGCTTCTGCTTCGGTTGCTTCTGCTTCCGCCAACTCGATCTCCGCCGGATCGGGAATGGCGATGAAGGGCTCGCTCAACGTGATCTCAAGCTGCTCTCCTTCGAGCTGAGGGCCAGCTAGCGTGTCTCCTACCCAGGCAAAGACTCGACTAAGCACCATCCAAAAGGCGATGAGCCCGATCAAGCCGATCCCTGCCAGGAATACAATGCGATCTACCCGTAGTCCCGCTGGTTTTGTCCGGCGACGCGACCGGGATCGGGGTGTCATTACTCGTCCAGGTGCTGATGATGACTGCGAGCCAGATGCAAGCTGAGTTGCTGGAGAAGTTTGAGGGACACGACGGGGCGATCGCTCCCAAAACTTAAACCACATCTTGGGTCGAGGCCGACGAGACGCTTTCCTGGCACCACGAGCGGTTGACGAGCCGTTTTGAGAAATTCGCTCAGCCATCGGAGGCGGAAACGTTCCTGTCCCAGAAGAACTGCCTCTTTCTGTCGCTGGCGCATCTAAGGTGGCGGTTGATGAACCTCTACCGCCAGCACTCCCCACCGTATAGGCGGCGGAATCCGCCAAACCAGTTGGATTGGCATAGGAATAGTGACGCCCGTTGTGATACACGTGCTCTCCTCCATTCGCCTCGCCTGATGACCACCGCAACCCTGCTGCATCCGACCACACATCATTCTGAACGTCGGGCTTAGTAGCCAAATCTTCGAGGTAGGCTTGAACGTGATCGTCTGCAAAAAAGTCTTTCAAGGATGCCTGAATCTCTGCGAGATCTCGAAAATGAGGAAAGACCTCATTTTGCAGCCAACGCTCTGCATATAGACACAACCCCGGCAGCAAGTCAGGCGACCCTGCTGAGTTATCGCGAATAAACGAAAGCGCCTTGTGTTCTTGGCTTTCTGTCAGCGCCCGAGTGGCTTCTTCTGTCTGCCCCAGCAGCAACACACAAATGGCTCGCTCAAGCGCAACATCTTGACGATGGCCTAGCCGCAACAACGCTAACTTTGCCTGACGCAGCAAATCCGGCAACCGATAGGCAAAGCCTCGCGCAATCAGGGCATATACTGCCAGATAGGTCGCAACTGCAGAGGGGCGCTGGGCTTCTGCCTCAAAGACGGCCTGCTGTTCTTCAGCCGTCAGATAGGACCGTAACTGCTGGACAAACCGAAGAAAATCATCCGTATTCAGCCCAGACTGATCGTCTCCTGCCCCATCAATGCCGCCACGTTCATTCAACATGTCTTGCAGAAGTTGAATGCCTTGATAGCGCGACGCCTGCCGCTCATCGGGTAGTGCGAGCAGCTCAAGAATACGATAGGGCCGCAACTTACATAAATCGGATTGGATATCGTTACAAATTCCTGCAAATAGTCCTTCTCGGAGTAATAGTTCTTGCCCCGTCTCAAGGGACTCTGCGGCGTTTTCATATAGCCCTTGCTGCCACTGTTCTCGTCCTAGCTCTAAACAGGCCAAGGCAACGGTCAAGACAATATCTGCGCCTACCGTGGCAGGATCGCCGTAGCGACCGTCACTCAGCCCCATGTTGCCGCCCGTTAGAAAGGGTCGCCCCAGACGTAAAACCAGCTCATATTCACCCAGCTCTAGCAAAATCAGCAACGCGCCCACAAGCTGAGTGTCATCAATGTCAATACTAGAAATTGGAGCTTGCTCAGACACGGTGCTCTCAAGCGATCCAGGAGTCCCGAATGTCACCACACCATCCGATGGAGCCGTCACGAAGCGATTGTCTGAACCTATCGGGGTGCCATTTTCAGACCCCTGAGCCGCATATGAGTGGGCAAGAAAACGTGCATCGTACACCCGACGCTGTGCATCATCAGACAAAACAGAAAATGCTTCATCAATCAATTCTCGACGCGCACTAATAGCTGCCTCAGAAAACTCGCGCCGAGGAAGTTGGAGGGTTCGATCTCGATGAGCATGACGAAGCTGTTCACTCGTTGCCTGAATCGGTAACCCTAGTATCCGGTAGTAGTCTAAAGGGATTTGCACAGTTGATTTCCCCAAAATGAACGATTAAAGCAGCGTTACAACACTATAAAAATAGCTTTTATGTATTTATTCTTGTACCAGTACTTATTCTTGTACTGGATTTGTACGAGAACCGTATCGCCCCCTGTCCTAACATGTTAGTAATATTACTTAATTTGATTTGAAATGCACTTATCTATGTAAACCTTTGCACAAGTTGAGTACTAATGTTACGAGGCCATAGACCTAAAGCACTCTGCATTCAGATTGTTTATAGCTTTTCTTTGTCGATTCATCTTTAGTCGATTCACTTTTTTGGAGGATCTGAAGTTTTCCGGGTATGGAGTTTCCAGTTCTCGGCGGGGTTATCTCAACTCGACAGTTCTCAGCTCGACAGTATCAAGGGAACTTATGGATGCAGGCTACTTTATCAGCAAAATCGTAATGACACCAAATGTAGATAGTAAGCTCAGAAAAGAATAGCCCAACCCACTAGATATCCGCACTCTGTCTGTTGAGGTTTCATCATTTTTTGGAA
>JAYKJC010000334.1:0-4639 GCA_035285885.1 Leptolyngbyaceae cyanobacterium
CTGGCTCTTCACCCGCATTCGCAACCTGCCGACCCTCACCTTTCTCGATGCGATCGCCCTTGGACTTCCCTTAGCTCAAGCCATCGGTCGCTGGGGCAACTTCATCAATCAAGAACTGTATGGGCCACCCACCACTTTGCCGTGGGGGCTCCGCATCGATGCTGCTCATCGCATTAAGGAATATCGAGACCTTAGCGTTTATCCTGAAAGCACCCGCTTTCAACCCCTCTTCCTGTATGAGTCGCTGTGGAACTTTCTTGGATTCGCCGTGATCTTCTGGATTTCGCGCCGATTTGACAAGGAGTTGAGACCCGGTGATATTACGTTGCTGTATCTGATCTGGTATCCATTCGGGCGATTCTTCATTGAATTTCTGCGCACCGATTCGTGGTTTTTCCCAGGAACGCCGTTTAATGTGGTGCATATTTTGAGTGCGATCGCCGTGATTGGAGGATCTGCTGTCCTTTATGTTCGTCATCGCCATCAATCATCACCCCAGGTTTAATCCAACCCCCTTTTCAAGGAAGCGCTCTGATTGTTGGGGAAACGCGGTCAGGCTCACCCCATTTACCCAACAATCAAAACAGTCCTTTTTCGATTAATGAATCCTATCGACAAGCCCTCCACCAATCGGCAGAGGACTGATAAAATAGTGAATCTGACTTCAAGCATGCCGATGTGGCTCAGTGGTAGAGCACTCGATTCGTAATCGAGCGGTCGCGGGTTCAAATCCCGCCATCGGCTTATCTTCTATTAAAGAAACGGTCTGATTATCGTTCAGTCGCTTTTTTCTTCCCAATTAGTCTAAACGACAGTGAAAACATTGAAATGGCTATGTCGATCCGCTTGAAATGTAAACGTTTCTACGCTAACTACAGCGGTATGCATTTGTAGAAGTTTGCAACCGCGTTAAGTACAAAAACAGCTATATGGGGAGCACTGCTCCCCATATAACCGTACTTAACTAACGCGCATAGCGATGTACGTCTTCTTACAATGCAAAGAACTAATTGGCTTTAGCTAGACGCTCAACGCGACAGGGAGCATCCGTTTTAATCTGTATGGTTGATGTTGCTACTGTGAAATCGGCAATGAAATCATCGGTTGTCTCTCGGGAACGGTGACTCACATATGCGGTGTATTCCCACTTACAAATCACGAAAACACCAGATATTTAATAGAAAATTCGTGAAGTCATCTTCAGCTAAGCCTTGAAGGTTCGTCTAATATCGCAACACCAATATGGGAAGAGGGATGTTTAATGTGCGAACATACATTTGATGTACAGTTTGAAGCTAGGGGTTCACTTCACCCACTCACTTAGAAAGCTAATGACTAGATGCTAAACGGCCATGAGCAACTCCTAGAAACAACTGCTAAAGCAGCAAATGTCTTGCTGACGCTAGAAAACTTTGATGCAGCAGTGAATTCTGCTCTGCAATTTATCGGGGAAGGCACTGGCTGTGATTGCGTGGTCGTTCTGGAAAATATGTTTCAGTCCGATTCCCTCTTGCCGAGTTCTTGTGATTTTATTTACGAATGGGCAGCCCCCGGATTCTTGCCGATCAGCGTTGCTTTTGGTTCAACCTCTCTCCCGGCTGAATTGCTGGGGTTAGACTTCATGCAACAGTATTTTCTAGAAGGGGATGGCTTTGGTGGGCTAACTGAAGTGTGGAATGAACCCCTACGCAGCGCCTTAGTCTCTGTGCAGGTTCAGTCTACCTATGCCGTGCCGATCCGGGTGAATGGGCAGTGGTGGGGGGTGTTGAGTTTGGATTATTGTCGGGCACCGATTCAGGTGAGTAGCGCTGAAATTTCGGTGTTGATGGCGATCGCCGATTGTATTGGCAGTGCCATTCTGCGCGATCGCAGCCAAAAGGAACGTGAACAAGCGGCCCAGCAAAGAGCATCTGACCTGGAGGAATACAATCAGAGCCTGCTAAAGCGGGATCGGCTCCTGACGGTAACGGCTAGAGCAACCAATGTGTTGCTGACGGGGGATAGCATTGATGTAGCAATGGATACTGCGCTCACTATTCTGATTGAGGGAACTGGCTGCGATCGCCTTGAGGTGCTCGAAAATGTCTACGAATCCTCATCCCTAATGCCAGTTCGGTATCTCGATACGATGCTGAAGTGCATGGATCCCAAGTTTGAAATTATTCGCGATGGCATTGGGCCTGCCGAAGCTGCCGAGCTCAGTGATGCATTCAGGAAGTATATGTTGGAGATGGATGGATTTGGTGGGCTGTTGGAGGAATGGGATGAGCCCCTGAGGAGCTGGTTAGCGAAGATTCAAATTCAGTCCACTTACGCGGTGCCGATTCGGGTCAATGGCCAGTGGTGGGGCGTCTTATGTCTTGATTACTGCCGCGCCCCGATTCGGTTTAGTCCGGCTGAAGTGGCGGTTTTGAGAACGATGGCCGATTGCATTGGCAGTGCCATTCAGCGCGATCGCACCCAAAAAATCATTCTGCAATCAGAGCAGGCGCGAGTGGCCGAACTGGTCACCGCCAACACGGCCCTGAAGCAGTCTCTCGACACTTTTGTTGCTGATTCAGATCTGGATCGCTTCATTGGCAGCACGCTGATGGCCATCGCCCAGCAGTTTGATGCGCCCCTGGTTCAATACTGGGTGCATTCGCAGCCAGGCCGTGAAGCGTATATCCACCTCGCGTACTGGCAAGGGCAAATTCTCAAGGCGGCTCAGGCTTCCACGACGAATGTCGATCCCTCGGACATGATTCCATTTCTCGACATTCCCCTCAGCGTGGGAAACACCAATATCGGGGTGCTGTCAATTTACTTACCGATTCATCGCCCATTTTCCAGGCAAACCATTGAGCTTGCCCATGCTTTGGCACAACAACTTACCCTCGCGGTAGAACTAACTCGCCTGGCTGAAGAAGCTCAGCAGGCCGCCTTACTCCAGGAACGGGCTCGGGTGGCAAGGGAAATTCACGATACTCTAGCCCAGGCGTTTGGCGGCATTATCATGCAGCTTCAGGCTGTGGACTATTTTATTGCTACCCAGCCCGCCCAGGCCCAAACCCACTTGATGACGGCCCTGGCTCTGGCTCGGGATGGGTTAGCCGAGGCGAGGCGGTCGGTCTGGACCCTTTATTTGGAAACCAGCGAATACGAAGACCCGGCACAAACCATCGCCAAGTTCATCACCCAAACCTCACCCGGCCAATCTGCCCACATTCACCTGGATATTCAGGGCGTGCCCTATCGGCTGCATCCTGACCTGGGCCTGAATCTGCTGCGTATTGCCCAAGAATCCATCGCCAATGCCCTGCGCCATGCCCAGGCCAATCGGATCCAGATCAGCCTGACTTATCGCCCCCAGACTCTACGAGTATGCATCCAGGATGATGGCTGTGGCTTTGATCCGACCTTGCCCGCTCGCGGCTTTGGGCTGTCGGGGATGCAGCAACGGGCAGCCCGCATTGGGGCGACCTGGCACCTGATGAGCCGACCGGGGGAAGGCACTATGATTACAGTGACGCTAGATAACCCTACCCTTGCCTAGAATTTAGTAAAAGCTCCTAAGTACCTTGTCACAATTAAAAACCAGCCTCAAAACCCTGCGCCGCCCGCTGCGCAGGCGACGCAGGGTTTTATAGGTTTTATAGTTAATTGTGCTCACCTACTTACCCTGATGCCGAAATTGATTATGCTGCACCAGCCTGACAAACCCATCCAAATTTTAGTCGCCGACGACCACCCGATTGTGCGCCAGGGGCTAGTGGCGATTTTGAACGACCAGACGGATATGACCGTGGTGGCAGAGGTCAACAATGGTCAGCAGGCCGTTGAGCAGTTTCGCTTGCTCCAGCCGGATGTCGCGATTCTCGACTTGCAGATGCCAGAAGTGAGCGGGGTAGAAGCGATCGCCGCCATTCGGGCTGAGTTTCCCGAGGCTGCCATCATCATGTTCTCGATCTATGAGACCGATGAGGACATCTACCAGGGACTGCGGGCGGGGGCCAAAGCCTACTTGCTAAAAGATACGCCCTGCCAGGAAATTTTAGAAGTGATTCGAGCCGTCAGCGTCGGAAAACGCTATGTATCCGTCGAAATTGGCACAAAATTAGCTGCTCGTATGGAACGTCCTGATTTGAGCGATCGCGAATACGATGTTCTGACCCTGATGGCTAAGGGAAAAAACAACAAGGCGATCGCCAATGAGCTGACCATTAGCGAAAATACGGTCAAATTCCACGTCTCTAATGTGATGATTAAGCTTGGAGCCAGCGATCGCACCCATGCCGTCGTGAATGCGCTTCGTCAAGGAATTATCAAGTTGTGACAGCCGAAAGATTCACACCTTCGAACTGATGGAAAAGTCAATCTCCCACCCATTTGGGTAGGTAAAATCCTCAACTCTAGTGAAGGAAAAGAATGACTATGAGCGTAGTCAATATTTGTGGTTTCTCCAGTAGAGTAACAAGTATTCTGACGCAGCAGCTCAAGGGTTTGGTGAGTGAGGGCATCGGTTACGGTCTGGCATTGGAAGACACCACCGCAACAGACCTCCGAAATGCAGCGCTATGCGCGTTGTTAAGTGAAGTTGTGGGGGGCGCCACGCGCCCCCCCCAACAGTTTCTGTACTTTAACCGGCGGCAAAACCTCA
>JAYKJC010000335.1:0-6470 GCA_035285885.1 Leptolyngbyaceae cyanobacterium
GTATGTGTTTAGCGAGATCTTCGTCCGATCCCCCTAAATCCCCCTTGAAAAGGGGGACTTCGAGCCAGCAACCTTGTGAGCCCCCTTTTTAAGGGGGCAGCGACAGCGGGGGATCACACCGCCTCGCTAAACAAGTACGCAGCCCGCCACCACCCACAAAAATGCTTTAGATTATGGAGGACTTGCGTAAGTCCTGATGAAATAAGAGGACAGATATATAAATCTATCATTGTGTCGGTGTCGCTTACCACACACTCCGCAGGGATTCAGCAATTCTCATTTTGAAAGACTTCGCGCCCTATCGGCGATCGTTTGTATTGATTCAGGGGGTAAAACGGTCGCCGCAAGCGACCGTTTTACCCCCTGAATTTTCATCATGAGAATTGCTGGCAGGGATTGCCCCTATGTCTTGGCGATCGCGAGTCTGCTCCCAACCACGGACACATTCATTTACAAGTTTCATTTACAAGTGATTACGGATTGCTACATTCCATAAGGATGGGCGGTGATTTTTTAGATTTTCTTCAGTGAAGGCTAAAGGCGTTACAGGCAACAGCATTGCACACAGCAATGAGGTCATCCTCAATATCATTTGGGTTTTCCTCACTGCACAAACTCTAACAGAGGCGATAACGTGAAAGTGTAGACATGAAACGCCTTTGAATCCATCAGATTCGAATTCATTCGAAAAGAATTCATCTGAGAAAGTTCATTTGAAAAGAATATTGATTGAGATTTCATGTCAGTGCAGTCTTCTAAAGGAGATTTATTGAATGGCTTACGTTACCGATCGTCCAATTGCGTTTGATATTGATGCGCGACTTCAGGAAGCTTTAGATCAGGCTCGCTCTGCATGTACTCCTGATGCCAATGCTCCTGAGTGTGCGATCGCCTGGGACACTGTTGAAGAAATTCAGGCTGAGATTGCTCACAAGCGTCAAGGTGCGCACAAGAATAGTTTAGAGAGCTACTGTGATTCGCATCCCGATGCAGATGAGTGTCGCGTTTACGATGTGTAGTCCCTGCGGTCTGGTCTAGCAGATTTCAGTGGCACAGATTGAAGAACTGCTAGTCCTGTAGCGCTGTGTGCGCTGATTAAAAGCTAATTAGAGAAAGTTGTGTGGAACGCTGTTCGTTTCGCACAACTTTTTTTTGAGCTTTTTTGCAATTTTTTTTGGAAGATATTTGTTTTTTGGGCGGATGTTCGGGCGATACGGGCTGTGCCCAGGCAAGCCAACGCCGCTCAGCACAGTATCATGACAAAACCGAATCATGACACGACTGAATCATGACACGACCGAAGATATTAATCTCGCAGATATCTCAATCAACAGCGATGCGTCTTCACAACAATCACCCCAGCAATTTGTATCCTGGATGTAAAGATAGTTAGACGTGCAGGCTGCTATCCTTGCCGATACCCCTCTGACCATAAAATAAACCCGTTTTAATTCAAATTCTATTGACAGGTGTGCTATGAAAAATCGAGATAGACAAACGTCATCAACGTCCTACGCATCAAGTACGGATACAGAAACGACCTGCGCCCATGTCTACGTGTCAGGGCAAGTTCAAGGTGTGGGATATCGAGCCTCCACTGCGGATACAGCGAGTCTTCTGAAATTGAACGGGTGGGTGCGCAATTTACGTGATGGGCGAGTCGAAGCTGTCTTTGAGGGGCCGCAATCGCAAGTCGAAGAAATGCTCCGGTGGTGCCACCAAGGCCCTCCCACGGCATCCGTTCGCGAAGTAGTGGTGGAATACATGGAGCCTCAGCAGTTTAAGGGGTTTCAAGTCACACGGTAGTTCTGTCTTGTCGAGATTGCTATATAGTGGTTGGGGTAAGTGCTGGATATAACGCTGGAGATTCCACTAAAGGAGGTGTGTCCCCATGTTTGGATTAGGATGGCCTGAGGTTGTCATTATTATGATTGTGGCGCTTCTCATTTTCGGACCCAAGAAAATTCCAGAACTCGGTGGAGCTATTGGCAAAACGTTGCGCGGATTCAAAGACGAGCTTCAAGGCAGCGACGAGTTGCCGGAAGGCCATGATGCTGAAGACGCCTAAATGGTGACCCATCGGTGATAATACGGTGACAATACATCGCTAAGAACGAGTTGGGGGCGATCGCCGCTCGTTGTCTAACGTCACTAACTCGTAATTTCTGTCCAGTACTGTTCGTAAAGCTCTGTCGCCTCATCCACAGGAGCAAGGCTTTCACACTTGGCTAAAACGGCTTCAGGCGGAAACAGATTTTCGTTCTGCTTGAGTTCATCCGACAGAATGTCATAGGCCGATTTCAGAGGCGTCGCAAAGAACAAGTTCTCAACGGCACGTTTGGCGACCTCCGGGCGAAGCAAGTAATCAATCCACTGATACGCCGCTTCAACATTGGGCGCGCTCTTGGGAATCACAATGGTATCCGTCCACAGCGTTGCACCACTTGAGGGAACAACGTAGGCCAATGAGTCATCCTCCAGAGTGACGGGAATCGCTTCTGATGAGTAGCTCATGGCAATCCAGAGGTCGCCCCCCAGGATTTGATCCTCATATCCAAAGGATTGGAAGTTGGCGAGATACGGCTTGAGTTCTAACAGTCGCTGGTAGGCTTGCTCGATTTCTTCTGGGTTTGTGGAGTTGATGGAATATCCCAGCGATTTCAGGACGGCTCCCATTGTTTCTCGAACGTCATCTAGAAGAATCATGCGCTTATCAAGCTGCTCCGAATATTCCCACAGGTAGTTCCAATCATCCAGGGGAGGCGTCACCAGGGAAGTGTTGTAGAGCAGACCGGTCGTTCCCCAACTATAGGGAATACTGTGGGCGTTGCCGGGGTCGTATGCGGGGTCTTGCCACTGGTCAAAAAAGATGCCGTCTAAGCTTTGGAATTTCGATTGATCCATTTCCAGGAGCAAATCTAAATCCATCATCTCCTGCACCATATATTCTGATGGATAAATGACGCTGTAGGCGTCTCCGCCTCCGGCCTGCATGCGAGCCAGCATGCTTTCGTTCGAGTCGTAGAGATCGACCACGACTTCAATTCCAGTCTCTTCGGTGAATTGCCGGGTCATGTCTTCGTCAGTGTAGCCCGACCAGGTGTAGACGTGCAGCGCATCTGAGCCCGCTCCACTGGCTGAAGGTGTTGATTCAGCACCAGACTGCACATCGGTAACGGAGGGTCGGCAATTGGAGAGCAAAACAGTTCCGACGGCTGCGGCAGACCCCTGAAGAAATCGTCGTCGCGTTGCATTAAGGTGGTGCGATCGCCCTCGACGGTATGGGAATGGCCGCTGCTTCATGATTTCACTCTCCCCTGAAAACATCATTGGTTGATAGTAGCCTGACTAGCAAAGGCAAGACACTATCACCGCATACGTTAATCGGAGTTTAAGAATGGGGCAAGGGTTTGCAGCGAACTTTAAAAATTTTGAGAGGCACATCCCGACCACCTTCGTCTGTGGGATAAAGTTGGATATTGGCTTCTGCTAATTGACGTAGTTTGATATCACTCATTATTCAGCTGCTTAGCAGACTAGAGATTAGTTCCTAAGCTAACAGAAAGTGATCCAGCAAAGTTGACCTTGACCCAATATCTGATACAGGCTAAGTAGTTAGGGGCATAGAACACTCATGTATGCGGTCATCTCCCGTGAAAAAATGCACCTTCCACCGGGCAGCGTAATGCGAATGCCAGGAACCTGGGAGGATTACTGTGTGTTGCGCGATAGCCGAGGCGATGGCTCGATTCCTCGAATTAAATATCGAAGGGGTGAAATTCTACTGATGAGTCCTCTTCCTCGCCACGGACGTGAGGCCCATTTGCTTGCAAGAATTGTTGAGGCTTTGCTTGATCACGACCTGCGAGACTATGAGGCGTTTACGCCCATCACGATGGATATCCCTGAATCGGGAGGCATTGAACCCGACTATTGTTTTTACATCGATAACTGGCAATCTGCGGTTGGCAAAGACCGGATCGATTGGCAGGTAGATCCACCGCCCGACCTGGTGATTGAGATTGATGTCACGACCTACACGGCGGCAGAAGACTACGCCCCTTACAAGGTTCCAGAAGTGTGGCTCTTCAAAAATAGCGGATTGAAAATTTACCACTTGCAGGATGACAGCTACCAGCAACAATCGACCAGCCAATTTTTTCCGACCGTCGATTTGCCTCCCTTGATTGATGAGGTTTTTCAGAGAGCGGCTCAACAAGGAACTGGAGCAGCGTTACGACAATTACGCCAACGGTTCATTTAGTCGTTGAGCGCTGATGAGCATTAACTCCCGACCAATCGTCGAATCATTGAGTTGGCTTGAGATTCGTAGCTGCCGCCGAACTGATTGAAGTGGTTGATGATGTGATACAGGTTGTACAGAGTTTTGCGGCGTTCGTAGCCTTCGTCAAGAGGATAAGCGTCGTTGTAGGCGCGGTAAAAGTCTTGGGGAAAGCGACCAAAGAGTTCGCTCATGGCCAAATCGACTTCGCGATCGCCATAGTAAGCAGCGGGGTCGAAAAGCACGGGTTCATCGGCCTGAGTGACCGCCGCATTGCCTGACCACAAATCACCATGCACCATTGAAGGCTCTGGATCATGACCGGACAGTAGTTCGGGAAGCGCCTGCATCAAGCTATCTTGCTGGGGAAAATGTCCGCCTCGCTTGCGAGCCAGTTGAAACTGGTAGCCTAAACGGTGATCGCGGAAAAAAGTCACCCAGTCTTCTGTCCAGGGATTCTTTTGAGGAATGAAGCCGATGGTGTTGTCATGCTCCCAGCCAAATCCTTTAGAACTGGTGGCTCGGTGCATGGCGGCTAGCTGCTGTCCCATTGCCGTCCATGCGTCGTGGGTGCCGTACCCCAGGTCAAGCCACTCCAGCACGATGTAAGAGGAGCGATCGCACGTTCCCCAGCAAATGGGCTTCGGGACTCGAATTGTCTGGGTTTTCCACATCTCCCGCAGGCCCAGTGCTTCGGCCTCAAACATGCCCATGCGCGCCGCATCATTCAGCTTGACGAAGTATGCCTGCTGGTCGTTAGATACCGCATAGGCTTGGTTGACGCTGCCGCCCCCTACCGGACGCTGATGGTCTGCGGTAAACGGTTGCCCCGTGGCTTCGCTGATCTGGTCTGCGATTTGATTCCACATGAGTAGACCTCTCTGAACTATCGACTGGAGATGCTGAGCGCTACCGTCTGGGCTAGAGGCTGAATGAGTAGCCCATTGAGCGCTTCACTTTATCGAGGGTTTGAATGGCGATCGCCTCTGCCTTGTCTTTTCCATCTTTCAACACAGCCTGGATATAGCCTTCATCCTCTGTGAGTTCTTTATATTTCTCCTGAATCGGACGCAGGGCTTCAATCGTAGCTTCGGTCAACAATGGCTTGAACTGTCCCCAGCCCATGTCGCGACACTCTTCCGCTACGGCTTCTTTCGACTGATTCGACAGCAGCATGTAAATAGTCAGCAAGTTATTACATTCGGGGCGTTCAGAATTATCAAACTCCAGTCCTCGAACGGGGTCAGTTTTACACTTTTTGATCTTTTTCTTAATCAGATCAGGCGGATCCAGCAGGTCAATGCGGCTGAGTTCTGACGGATCGGACTTCGACATCTTCTTGGTGCCGTCTGTCAGGCTCATAATGCGGGCACCGTCTTGACGAATCATGGGCTTCGGCATTTTCAGAACGGGCTGATCCGGCGTCCCAAACTGATGGTTGACGCGCACCACGATATCTCGCGTCAGCTCCAAATGCTGCTTTTGATCTTCGCCCACGGGAACGAGATCAGGTTCGTACAGCAGAATGTCTGCCGCCTGTAGTGCCGGGTAGCAGAGGAGCCCTGCCCCGACATTCTCCCCTTGGCGCACGGACTTTTCTTTGAACTGCACCATGTCTTCGAGCCAGTTGAGCGGCGTCACACAGGTGAGCAGCCAGCCTAGCTCGCTATGGGCAGGAATGTGGGACTGCACGAAGATGGTGGTACCGTGGTCAGCCGTTAACCCAGACGCGATGTAGAGTGCAGCGGTTTTGTAGGTGTTGGCAGCTAAAACGGTTGGGTCGTGCGGAACGGTGATGGCGTGCAGATCGGCCATGAACAGGAAGCTTTCATACTCGACCTGCATTTCGACCCAGTTTCGCAAGGCTCCCAAATAGTTGCCCAGATGGAGTTCTCCAGTGGTCTGAATTCCAGACAAAATGCGCTGCTTTCCCATACTGCTCAGGTTCAACCTCCAGTGCCCATTGTCAATTGCATTTGTTGAATCAATTGCATTCGTTGAATCAACTGCATCCACTCAAGCGACTCAACTTAATTGAATCAACTTAACCGAATCAACCTTATTGTTGATGCCCGTCGTCAAAACTTCAATGCCTCAATGGTGATAGCGATCAATCGGTGGATAGAGGAGAACCCTGAAGAAATCAGCCGATTGACCCCAACACACATCAAAATGAATATGCTTTAAT
>JAYKJC010000336.1:0-5480 GCA_035285885.1 Leptolyngbyaceae cyanobacterium
GTTTGTCCCCAAAGGCAGCTCCTTTAAGGCGATGAGCATGAATAAGAATAGGATTTTCTAGCATTGACTGCACCCCAAAATCTAATTCAAATAGTGTAAAGGGGACTTGTGTATACACGGTAGCCCAGAACGGGAGAGGGATTTAGGGTGAGGGCTGAACGAAGGGTTGGGCAAGGAATAGCCTCTGATGCCTTGCAACGGTCAACCCTTCGGCGGAGGGCCTGGGGGAAGCGGTTTCCCAGCGGGGGTTTGGGGGCAAGCCCTAAAGGATAAACGCCGTAGGGTGGGCATCGCCCACCTGAACCTTGCAGCCTAGACCGTGAAGCAGTGGTGGGCATTGCCCACCCTACTTTATGAATTATTCTCTGCTAACAGCGCCCCCGCCTCGTCATAGGCCACCCGATAGACAAACTCGCCCCCATCGCCCTCCGCCAACCGCCGCGCCTCCCGCGCATAGCCCAACGCCACCCCTCTCTCGCCCCCCGCCAGCACCCGCCGCGCCAAAAACAGCCGCACATCCGCCCCTTGCAGCACATAGCCACAGCGATCGGTGATGATCAGCGCCTCCTGGGCGAGCCGTAGCGCCTCCTCAGCCTGCCCCTGGTCAGTTAGCAGTCGCGCCAGATACAGCAGAATATCGGCTTCATGATCGACCATGTCGATGGTTCGGCAGCGGGTGAGGGCGTTGCTCAGGTGGGTGTCGCTCGGGCTAAGATTACCGCTGACCCGGTGGGCTGCGCCCAGGAGCCAGTAGGCACGAACAAAATCTCGTGGATAAGGACGTTGAGTTCGGACAGTTTCTTCAGCGAGTTCGAGCGATCGCCCTGCTGCTGACAAAGCTACAACTGCTGCCTCTATCACTCCTACCCGAACCCTGAGAAGCGACTCCAAAGCTAGATGTGTCCAGATATTACATTGGCCTTGAGTATTGTTCTGCTGCTCAAACATTGTCAGAGCTGTGTCTAGTTCTTCTGCTGTTTCTGCCCATTTACCTCGGTAGACTAGCAGTCGTCCTAATTCCTGATGGGCGATCGCCTCCTGGGACTTGCTCCCACTATACCCGCACTCTCCATCAGCCGATCCGCCCTGGCGTTTCATGGAATCTCAGTCACAGCGCCAGCGACGCTGATGAGGTCACTGTACCAGAAACAAAGCTGGCTGAGGCTTCGACGGTGAGCGCAGCCGAACCGCGACGTCGTTTGGCCTCCCAACGCTGGCACTAGAGCTGATCAAGCTCAGCTTTCAAAGCTTCCAGTTCTGCATCCACAGCCGTATCGTCAGATGAAGCGCTCGTCGTATCACCAGTCAGTTGGGCTTGCTCAGTCGTTGACCCTTCAAGCATCTGGGCTTTCATCGCTTCTAATTCAGCGTCTACATCTCCCGACTCTAGCGCTGCAAACTGACTCTCCAGATCAGAACCTGCCAACTCTGCCGCCGCCTGAGACTTGGCCTCCATCATCATCACTTTCTCTTCCATGCGCTCAAACGCTGCCATAGAGCTGCTGGTGCTGAGTTGCCCCATCGTGTCTTGCAACTGCTCATTGGCTTTAGCTGCGCTAGCCCGCGCCTTCAGCATGTCTTTCTTCGTTCGCGCCTCAGAAATCTTGCCTTCCAGGGCAATCAGGTTACGCTTCATGGCATCAACCTGACTTGCTTGACCGTCGAGTTGGGCATTCAGCGAGGTCGCCGTTTCAACGTGCGACTTTTTCCGGGAGAGCGCTTCACGGGCAAGGTTTTCATCTCCCTTTTGCAGAGCAAACTGGGCACGCTTATGCCACTTGTCGGCTTCGGCTTCGGCTTGATTGGCCTGCTGTTGTACGCGTTTCTGACTGGCGATCGCCTGGGCCACGGCCTGCTTCATTTTCACCAAATCGTCTTGCATATCGATGATTGCTTGATCAAGCACTTTTTCGGGGTCTTCAGCCGCCCCAATCATCGAATTCAAGTTAGACCGAATCACTCGGCTCACGCGATCAAACAATGCCATGATGTACTTCCCTGGACTTTCGATTGACTAAACTTTTGATGGACTTTTGATGGACTAAGGAGTGCTCGTTCAAATAAAAAGATGACGGACGAGCGAGTCTCTAAGCTCAGCAGGAAAACAGACTCCGATGCACGAATCCGTTCGATAACGAACTAGAACCTCGCACTTATCCTCACAGATCGAGTGTAATACACATCATCGAAATGGTTAGGATTCACCGACTGAGACAAGCTGAACCCTAAGCGGTGTTCCCTCAACACACGCTTCATCCCTCCATGACTAGTCTAGCTTAGTGGCTTCACAATCGACGGAAGGGTGCGGCGTAATCACACGACTTGGCAAGGACTACGAAGAAAAGAAGGGTGTGGAATCCCCCTTTAACGCCATGGCGTCGGAGACTAAAAGCTATCGCGGAACTCAATAATGGCTCGATTGTCCTCATCCAAGTCGGTGGAGGCGCGCAGTCGAATGCGATCCGTCAGTTCATAGCGGAAATTAAACTGCGGACTAGTGTTACCATCCAGAATCTCCAACACGCTGATGGAGAAATCTTGGGTGATGTCAAACCCAACTTCCACGCCAACGGTCAGAGGGAGTCTGGATTCCCCTCCAATGTCGCCCGTCGTCGGAAAAATCCGGAATTCGCTAATGCCCAGGGCATCAGCAATGTCATTGCCAAACCCTGCCAAGAAACCCGACCCAGCAAAGGCCGCCACGCCTCCCGCAATATCTCCAGATTGGAAGGCATCAAGCGTTCGTCCTCCAAGAAGGGCGACGATTTGATTTTCAGAACGGGTCGGGTCGCTGGTAAGTTCTAAATTGTCAGATAGTTGACTGGCTCGGCCATCAACCGTGGCAAACACATCAACGGTTTCCAAGCCTCCAAAGGTAGGAACTGCGGTTTGGTCAATTACTTCTGAGCCTGAGAACGGTGATGAAGGGGCGATCGGTACACGGCTCGTTTCACGAACCTGCGCAACGAGTTGGAGATCAAGGTAGGGATCGAGGCCATCGTCAGGGGTAAAGGTTGCCGTGTTGGGGGCATCATCGCTCAACCGAAACTGCGTCGAAATGATATTGATCCATCCGTCCGTCAACTGAATTGTTCCGTCAGGTCGGATGTCGTCAAAGGTGCCATTGACAACGAGATCTCCCTCAGCAGACAAGTCAAAGATGGGTCGTCCGACAATTTGCAGCGAGTCACTCAGAAAAATTCTCAGGTCATCAAACCGGACTCGATCGAGAAACGGGTTTGATGCGGTCTCACTCGTTGTACCGACAGTTGGACTTGTGTTCTCATCACTCGCGGTTTCAACCGTTGCATCGGGCTCATTACTCACCGGGACAGTCTCGGGGGCACCGTTCCCTCGTCTTCTCAAGAAGTTGAGGGCGAACGCTCGACCATCGGCAACATTGACCGTACCGCCAATGACGGGAGACAACACGGCCCCGGTGACAGTGACATTGCCATTGACATCTGCAGACAGTAGATTCTGAAGTCGAATTGGCGTTTCCGTAAACGACAGCACCAGTGCATTGTCTGGGTCTTGTGCAGCAGCCGTAAAGATGGGCAGCGTACCTTCTACAGCAATTTGGCCATCGTCAAACTGGGCAGTGAGTTGGTCGATGGTCACGCGATCCAAATCGAAATTTGCAGTTCCAGTAATCGCGGTAACGGGGTCTTCTAAGAAAGGGCTGGTGATGATTCCATCTTCAAAGGTCGCCCTGCCTTGAATCAGGGGTTGTTCCAAGGTGCCCGTTACCTGAAGATCTACATCGCCTTCGCCTCCTTCCCAGACCGCCTGTCCGTCGCTGAGAATCGAGAGAAACGCCAAGCCGTCATCACTGACATCGAGATCTACGGCAATTCGATCACTGTCGGGTTGGACTGACATAAACGGCAGGGCATAGGGGATATTGGCCTCAATGGTCAATCCCTCCTGCCCGGTGATAAAGACCCCTCCGTTAGCAACAAGACGCGCTTCGTCATACCTAAAATCGACCTCAGCTTGTTCGAGAGGCGTATTGTTAAGCTCTGCGTTGGCCAGGATGATGGTTCCATCCAGTTCGGGGTTATCGAGGCTGCCTGCAAGATCAACGGTTGATTGAATGTCGCCTTCGATGTCAACCGGAAGTGCCACAAATTCTTGAACCAGATCCGCAGGAACGTTTGCCACCTCAAGGGTGCCATCGGTTCTGGATGCTTGAGTCAGACCCACCTGACCATCAAAGGCGACGAGGGTCTCGCCGGATTCAAACCGGAAGGGCTTGATGGTCACTTGCTGCGGAGTTGCGCGACCCGTGACCACGAAGGTATTCGGCTGGTCGAATCGTCCCCATTCCCAATCATTTCCTTCTATATCAAAGTCCACTAAAAAGCCAGACTGCACCGAACCAGATGCGGCAATCGTGCCTTCAAAGCTGCCTTCCAGTTCTTCCAGGGGAGGAATGGGGGCATCTTCTTTTTGGGCGATCGCCACCTGCCGTTGAGTCGCCAGCGCACTAATGTAGATCAGTTGATTCAGCAAGGACGCGTTGGGAGATAATCCCACAGGTGTGGTCGGTATCGCATCACTCCCTTCATATTGGGGAGATTCGATGCCCCGACCCACATCATCGAATGAAAAGATTTGCAGCGCGGTGAGAACGTCTTGCACTTGACCTTCTTCAACCACCAGATCGGCCTGATAGGGAATGGCCGGGTCAAGCACATTGGCACGCGCATTCAAAAGATATCGGCTTTCTCCAAGAATGAGCAGTCCATCGGCGAGCATGACGTTGCCGTTAATGTAGCTGAGTTCTCCCGTAAACTGATCGGCTTCGATGTAGCCGAGGGCGGGTTGGGCGATCGCCACACTACTCCGAATGGAGGGATTACTCAAATCAGCAATATTGGCCTGGATGTTGGCATTCACGACCCCTCGCACCTGACCAATATCCTGGTCAGGCAGAGGATTATATTGCAGCTCGCTCAGTCGGAAATTGCGAGCTTCTGCGGTGAGAATATCGCCCTGGGTTTGTCCAGCAATGGTGAATGCCTCGTCGTCAGCAATCCCCTCGCCCCCATTGCGAATGACAAATTCGGTGGGCACGTAGCGGTCATCCAGCCGAGCAAAGATGCGATCGCCATCCCCCTGCAAATCCACCACCCCGCCTTGAGCCAGGGAGAAATCCACCACCCCTTGCAGGCTCGAATTAAAGTCCAGCTCATTGAGCGCCAGATTATCCAACTGAGCCGTGCCCACCACTTGAGGATTCTCTAGCGTGCCACTCACATCGCCGTTGAAAGACACCAGTCCTCTCAGCCGAGCCTGCTCTTGTACCGCAGGCGGCAGAAGCGATGCAACCCGCATCAAATCATACTGACGCACCGCCACATCCAGGTCTACGTTGCCGATGGCAGGGGCTCCATCCAGAGCCACCGCGATAAACCCGCTAGCAGAAACGTCTGGAGCTGTAAACTCCTCAATTTGTAGCCCCTCTCCCGTCCAGC
>JAYKJC010000337.1:0-4712 GCA_035285885.1 Leptolyngbyaceae cyanobacterium
CCTGAGTTTTCATAATGAGAATTGCTGGGTCTAACTCCTATGTTTTTGCACAAATGACATACAGCGCTCTGCACTTTTTTAAGACGTTAAGAACGGCAGTTTGGGGATGCATCGCGCGCCCACAAAAGTGTTCTAAGGCTACTGGCTGTAGCGATATCAATCAGATGGAGGAGGCCGCATGTTTCTGAAGCAATTATGATATAAATATGAAAATGAAACAATTATGAAATAGAATTTTCTGTCCATGGCTCTAAGTATTTCTGTCAGGAGTATTTCTGCAAAGAGTGCTGCTTTAGCCTCTGGTTTGGCTCTCGTCGCCTGGTTGATGGGGTGCTCTGCTGCTGAGGTGACTGCGCCTTCTGAAACAGAAAGAGAAACAGAATCCTTGAATGCGGAAGTGCCTGGTGCTGATGTGGATGCCGAAGGCAAAATGAAGGTCTTGACGACTTTTACCGTGCTAGCAGATATGGCGCAAAATGTGGCTGGAGATGTCCTCGTCGTTGAGTCGATTACGCGCATTGGTGCAGAGATCCACGGGTATGAGCCTGTGCCTAGCGATATCACGAAGGCTCAAGATGCTGACCTGATTCTCTACAACGGAATGGGGTTGGAGCGCTGGTTCGAGCAGTTTCTAGGAAACCTGGATGACGTTCCGTCGGTTGTGCTGACGGAGGGCATTGAGCCGATTCCCATTGCAGATGGTCCCTATGCGGATAAGCCAAATCCCCACGCCTGGATGTCGCCTCGCAATGCTCTTGTGTATGTCGAAAATATTCGTAAGGCTTTTGTAGAGCTTGATCCGGAGAATGCTGACATCTACAACGCCAATGCCGAAGCCTACAGTGCCGAGTTGCAGGTCATTGATGAACAACTATCGGCTGACTTGGAGCAAGTACCTGAAAATCAGCGGTTTTTGGTGAGCTGTGAAGGGGCGTTTTCATATCTGGCTCGTGACTATGACATGAAGGAAATCTATATCTGGCCGATTAACGCTGAGCAGCAGTTTACGCCGAAGCAACTCCGGGATGTGATTGAGCAGGTGAAAACGAATGATGTGCCGACGATCTTTTGTGAAAGCACCGTGAGCGATGAAGGGCAAAAGCAGGTGGCTCAAACAACAGGGGCTCGGTTTGGGGGCAATCTGTATGTGGATTCTCTCTCGACTGAGGAAGGCCCGGTGCCGACGTTTTTGGATCTGTTGGAATATGACGCTCGCGTGATTTCGAATGGTCTGTTGGCGGGGGCGAATGCCCAAAATTAATCTTTTTTTGGGCATTTCGTTGTGTTGGGTGGGGATACGGTGGTTGGGGCGGCGGGTCGGTTGGGGTGATGAATTTCGTCATAGGTTCCGTGGTACCCAAAGAGTATTGACGAAATGCATCGCTCCTACGGGGTGCGTGTCGTTTCCTGGATGGGTGAGAAATGCATCGCCCCTGTTGTTTATTATTGATAACGTTTATGCAAACACTGTCTCCTCGATTCGATATTTCTGTCAATAACGTCAGCGTGACGTACAACAATGCGCGGTTGGCACTCTACAATGCGACGTGTACGGTTCCGTCTGGAACGATTACTGCGCTGGTGGGTCCCAATGGTTCTGGCAAGTCAACGTTGTTTAAGTCCATCATGGGATTTTTGTCGCCCAGTCAAGGCCGGGTGCGGGTTGGTGGGGTTCCGGTGCAAAAGGCTCAAAAGCGTCAGTTGATGGCCTATGTGCCTCAGGCAGATGAGGTGGACTGGAATTTCCCTGTCAGTGTGTTTGATGTGGTGATGATGGGTCGTTATGGCTATATGAATCTGTTGCGGATGCCTAGCCAGAAGGATCGTCGCTTAGTGATGGAGAGCCTGGAGCGGGTCAATATGGTAGAGTTTCGCGATCGCCAAATCGGTGAGCTTTCCGGAGGACAGAAAAAGCGGGCGTTCCTTGCACGGGCTCTCGCTCAAGAAGGTAAGGTGATTCTGCTGGATGAGCCGTTTACTGGGGTAGACGTTAAAACTGAGAAGAGCATCATTGATTTGCTGATTCAACTGCGGGACGAAGGGCACACGATTCTCGTCTCTACCCATGATTTGGGATCGGTTTCGACGTTTTGCGATCGCACCATTCTGCTCAACCGCACGGTGCTGGCCGAAGGTGAAACTCAGCATACTTTCACCAAAGAGAACTTAGAAATGACCTTTGGTGGCTTGCCCCTTATGAGCCTTGAGAATGTAGTGCACTCGGCGGGAGTAAATCCGTGAATGTCTTACCTGCTTTTGCTCCGTGGGAGTGGATTGTTGAGCCTTTGCAATATGGGTTCTTAGTCCAAGCGATTTGGGTAAGTGCTTTTGTGGGACTGGTTTGTGCGGTGCTGTCGTGCTACGTTACCCTCAAGGGTTGGTCGCTCATGGGAGATGCGATTTCCCATGCGGTCGTTCCCGGAGTTGTGGTCGCCTATGCTCTGAATATTCCCTTTGCGGTTGGGGCTTTTGTCTTTGGGTTTGGAGCAACGGTGGCGATTGGGTATGTTAAGTCAAAGACGCGACTGAAAGAAGATGCGGTCATTGGCATTGTATTTACGGGCTTCTTTGCGTTTGGATTGGTTCTTATTACCAAAATTCCGAGTAACATCGATCTATTTCATATTCTATTTGGCAATGTGCTGGGCATTTCCCGACAGGACATTATTCAGACGCTGATTGCTGGGTGCCTTACCCTGGCGGTGATTCTGGTGCGGCGTAAGGATCTTCTGTTATTCTGCTTTGACCCCAATCACGCAAAAGCAATCGGTCTGCGAACTCAGGTAATGTACTACACTCTGCTGTCGGTGCTGGCGTTAACGATTGTCGCAGCGTTGCAAACTGCCGGGATTATCCTGGTGATTTCGATGCTGGTGACACCTGGATCGATTGGGTATTTGTTGTGCGATCGCTTCGATCGTATGTTAGTGATTTCTGTGATAAGCAGCGTCTTTTCCTGTGTTGCGGGTACCTATCTTAGCTATTATTTTGACATTTCAACTGGCGGTAGCATTGTTGTTCTGTTGACGGTGATTTTTATATTTGCAATGGTGTTCGCTCCAAAGTACGGTATTCTTGCCCAAGAATTGAGAATACCGTCTGTTCCATTGTCAGAGGATGATAAAAACGCTAATTTTCCCTCATCTTGAGGAATAGAGAGTGGTTAAGAATCGTTAGATGGGTCTTGAACTCGTTATTTCTAAAATCAACGCACTCAAAATCAACTAATTCTATAATTGCTCTTGCACCTGGTGTTAGAGCGGTGTGCAAATGGCTTAAGCACAGGCAAGGGGCTTAAGCCCCGTTATTCTGTACTTGATCCATTAGCAACCCGCTATATGTCAGGCGCAAGGAAGGCATCATTATCTGCATTCTACGGGTTACAGGAGGCAGACACGAGTGAACGACTTCATCAAGATTGGTGATTTAGCTAAAGAAACGGGACTGTCCATTCGAAAGCAGTATACCGAACGCGGTTGCAACCCGCCTTGTCAGGCATGGCTTACTTACTTTCCTTGGCATAGGGCTGACCCAGGGCGGCGGGTGGAATGGCTTTTCCGGCAATGCCAATCAGCGCAAAGAGAGACGCCACATAGGGCAGCATCAGTAAGAACTGATAGGGGACATCGACCCCAAAGGCTTGGATGCGAAGCTGGAGGGCATCGGTCGCGCCAAAAAGTAAGCAGGCCAGGGCGGTGTAGAGTGGGTTCCAGCGACCCAAGATCAGTGCGGCCAGGGCAATAAATCCTTTCCCGGCGCTCATGCCCTCAGTGAAGAATCCTACATGGACGAGGGCAAGATACGCTCCAGCAATGCCGCAGAGGGCACCACACAGCATGACGCTGGTGTAACGTACCCAGGAGACGGAAAGTCCGGCGGTGTCGGCGGCTCGGGGATAGTTGCCGACGGCTCGGAGTGCCAGGCCCCAGGAGCTGTGGAACAACAGATAGCTGCCGATGGGAATCAGAAGGATAAGGCCGTACACCAGGATGTCTTGGGAAAATAGAGCCCCTAGTACCGGGATGGCGTGGAGTGCGGGGAGGGGAAGGGGGTTGATTTTCGGCAGGGCAACGGTGCCGCTGGGGAAGAGCAGTCGGGCGCAAAATGCGGTGAGGCCAGCGGCGGCGAGGTTGATGGCGAGTCCGGATACGAGTTGGTTGACCCGGAGGCTAACGCACAGGGCGGCGTGAACCAGTCCGACCAGACTGCTGATGGCGATCGCCCCCACCAGCCCCAACCATGCATTTCCTGTAGATAAGGCAAGGGCCGAACTGACGAAAGCTCCGGTTAACATCATCCCTTCCAGGCCAATATTTAAGACGCCGGATCGCTCGGATAGAAGCCCGCCCAATGCGGCATAGGCCAGGGGAACCGTGAGGCGAATGCTGGCGAGTAGATAATCATGGAGGAAACCGGATTGAGCGTCCATATCTAAGATAGTTGAGC
This sequence comes from Leptolyngbyaceae cyanobacterium, assembly GCA_035285885.1. Classification (GTDB taxonomy): domain Bacteria; phylum Cyanobacteriota; class Cyanobacteriia; order CAKZMO01; family CAKZMO01; genus JBCCWF01. Next base: position 4,447 of record JAYKJC010000337.1, read on the forward strand.
AGAAATAAAATAAAGTAGAAGATGGTTTACTGGGGACGAGTGAACTGGAGGCGCGGTACAGATCCCTGGGTTCTCTTCTAGAATGAACTAAGTGTTATTTTCTCGTCAAAGAACCCAGGGATCTTGGCTAGCGTTACAGATCCCTGGGTTCTGCTCTGGAATAAATCAACTTGTATTCTTCTCAGAGAACCCAGGGATCTTGGCTACTGTGCTGCTGCTTTATGAGTTATAGCTTTGACGATAGGCGATCGCTCCTTCCGAAACTC
>JAYKJC010000338.1:0-12205 GCA_035285885.1 Leptolyngbyaceae cyanobacterium
CTCAATGGCGTTGGCGACTGCATTTTCGAGACCTTCTTCGACTTGCAAGCCATTTCTTGAGATCACCTGTTCCTTGTTCCCAGCGTCTCGCTGGGAATGCCCGCGAGAGCCTCTGGCTCCCGTTCAATTGGAGCCAGAGGCTCCCGCAACGGTTTCCTGCCAGAGACAGGGAACTAGAGAATATCTAGCGCATTTTTGGAGATGGTGGTGGACGCAGCCCGCCACCATCTCCAAAAATGAGTAAGCCCTAACCTCAAGAGAATACTTAATGCATTACACCATCAGTCATGCGCTGGTTTATGAATACAGTCAACCCGTCGTGCTGGATACTCATATTCTTCGCCTGTGCCCGTGGACTGATTGGCGTCAAACCTTAAAGAGTTACGCGTTGCAGATTCTTCCCAGTCCTGACCGACAGGTGCAAGTCGCGGATTTGGATGGGAATACGGTCAAGCACCTGTATTTCTCGTCAACGCCGCTGTCGAAGTTGCAGATCCAGATGCAAGCCCGAGTTGAGACCCATTGTGAGAATCCCTTCGATTTTCTGCTGTCTCGATGGGCGGCGCAATTACCGCTAGATTATCCCTCAACGCTCAAAACCCAGCTCAGTCCCTACCTCCATACGAACGGCAGCACTCTGGCCGCAGCCTTCGATCCTCACGCATCGACACTAGCCCAGACCCTGGCTCACGAGACAAACGGCAACGTGGTCATGTTTTTATGTGAACTTAACCAGCGCATCAACACGGAATGCGCATATGTTATTCGAGAGACGGGGGCACCCCAACTACCGGGCATCACCTGGAGTCAGAAATCAGGGTCGTGTCGAGATTATGTGATGTTGTTCATTGAGGTGTGTCGAGCGGTCGGCCTTGCGGCTCGATTTGTGAGTGGATATCACGAAGGTGATCCAGACACCGATGAGTTTCACCTCCATGCCTGGGCAGAAGTCTATTTGCCGGGGGCAGGGTGGAGAGGGTTTGATCCAACACTGGGGCTTGCCGTGGGCGATCGCCATGTAGCATTAGCCGCCAGTCCCTTTCCCAGTTATGCTGCCCCCTTTTCAGGAAAACTCCAGGCTGGTTCAAGGGCAGAATCTAAAATGAGCTATCAATTATCTATTAGCTCACCCTGATTTAAGTGGTTTCAGAATTGAAAATGGAGCGAAAACTGTGCCGCTTAACCATGCCCAAACTTCGCTACTCACTCTTATTAAAGACAATGAGTTCCAGCTTCAATTTGATCCTGTTGATGCTATCGATAATCCTGAATCCATCGCATTCACCATTTCATTCACATGGAACATGCCCTTCCAGCAGCATCAATTTGTAATCCGTGAATGCTGGTTCCTTGCTCAATCATTAAGACACTTTGAGTCACAACTCAAATCGCTTATTCAAAACCAAACGGGAAGCGCTTCTTTGCAAAATATGGACGACTGTCCAGTTCTTTCAATTGAAATGGAGAGTAATGCGGCTCAAATTATATTTTTAGCAACAGATACAGCAGGCATAGGCAATCTTCAATTCACATTGAATACCCATGCAAATCAAATTAGAGACGTATATCACTACCTCCATAACTACCCGAAATGGTGGTAGCCGCAGAGGTTAAGAATGGGTGTTGCATAAACAGTTAATATACTGGAGCTTGGTAGATGACTTTTGTTTAAGAACTATCCTGTAGAATCGTCACTCGGAGAATACAACCTATGGCTGCGCTAATAGGGATTGGCATCTTACTATTCGGTGTGTTTCTGCTCACCGTTTCTGGCATCTGGGGCACTCTTCTCGCCTTTCAAGAAAGCACAGGCTGGGGGTTGCTCTATCTCCTCATTCCATTACTAGGCGCGCTTGCATTTGTGGTGCGCAAGTGGAGAAAACAAACCGTTCAAACGAGTTTTCTTTTCGGAGTACTCGGCCTTTTGCTGGTGTTGGGAGGGGCGATGGTGGGCGTTGTCCATGAGGAAGCGCTGGTGAGTCACCTCAAGGTCAATCCCGATGGTGCTGAAACGTCTTTGCTTTCTGCCACCACGAACTCTGATGTTAGCTCTGCCGTCAACTCTGCTGGTCAGACTGGCCAACCCACTCGAACCTATAAGCAAACCATGTCGATTGGCTATGCAGCGTATAACCAGGAAGACTATCAAACCGCACTGATTAACTTTCGTCGTGCCCTGGAATTTAAGCCGGGCGATCGCCTCGCCACCGAAGCGATTCAAAACACCGAAGCCATCATTCAACAACAGCAGTAATTTTCTTCCATCTACTCCCTACCCCCTACTCCCTAACCCCTACTTCCTATTTCCCCCATCCCGTTCAATCCCTAATCCGTAAACACATCATCCTCAGTGACATCCCGGCGATATTCCCATTCCACATCGGGTATTTCAGCGAACGCCTGCCTCACCGAGGTTTCCCATAGTTTCCGAATTTTCGCTAAGTAGGGATCGCCAAGGGTGAGCTGAAGCCGATGCCGCACTTCAAAGGAGTCGGCTTCATACATCATGAGGTCAATGGGTGGCCCGACCGAGATATTGGATTTCATCGTTGAGTCAATGGACAGCAACGCACATTTTGCCACTGCCGATAGCTTGGTGTCGAAGGTGATGGTGCGATCGAGGATGGGTTTTCCATATTTGGTCTCACCAATCTGAAGAAACGGTTTTTCTTGCTGTGCTTGAATGAAATTGCCTTGAGGGTACATGAGGTACAGTTCTGGATCTTCGCCCAAGACTTGTCCCCCGATGAGCAAATTGCAGCTTGGGTCGATGTTGTCTTTTTCCAGCCAGGGGCGATCGCGCTCCTCAACTGTTCTCAAGGTGTCGCCGATATAGCGCACCACATCATACATCGTCGGTAGGGTGTAGAGGTTGGGGTCTACTTCGTTTTTTAAGTCTCGTCGGAGCGATCGCACAATCCCTTGGGTGATGGATAGATTGCCTGATGTGCAGAGTAAAATGACGCGATCGCCCGATTTAGAAAACTCAAATAGCTTTTGATAGGTCGAGATGTGATCCACCCCCGCATTCGTCCGAGAGTCCGACGCAACCACCAGTCCTGCGCGCGTGATAATCCCCAGGCAATAGGTCATATTCTTCCTTCACTCCGTGTATGATGCCCGGCTCCAACAATATGAAGGAGGTCTTGGGGATGATCAATCAGATAGTCGGGATTGTGTTGTTCCAGCACCTGTCGAGTATTAAACCCCCAGGTGACCGATGCAATTTGAATGGGGAGCTTCCCCGCCGACTCAATGTCGCGGGTCTCGTCGCCCACATACAAAACTTTCGACACGTCAATGGCTCGTTGTTTGAGAATACGTTGAATAATACGATGTTTGCCAAAAATCGTGGTTCCTGCGTGCACAAAGTCAAATAAAGAATCAAGCTGATGCACTTTGAGAAAGACGTTGACGTTGTCGGTTGAGTTGGAGGTCACAATTCCAAGCTGATATCCGCTCTCATGAAGGGTGGAGAGCGCCTGAGGGATACCTGGAAAGACGTTGACCCGATGAATTTCGTTATGCAGGTCTGCTTTCAAACGACGCAGGAGAAATGGAATTTTAAAGACAGGAACCCGTGACTCACGAATAATCTCTCGGGTGCTGAGCCGTTGCAATTTATGGACGGCTTCTAAATCAAGCTGAGGATAGCCAAATTCTGCGGCGAGGCGATTGGTGATTGCCAGCAAGGGTTCTAATGTATCTGCTAAAGTGCCATCGAAATCAAAAATGATGACTTTCACGACGTAGGGGATTGCTTACTGAACGGAACGGAAGATGTGGATTCTCAAAATTCTGGTGAGTCCTTTGAGAGGGGTAGACGTGCGACCTGAACTACATCTATATCGCGTCAAACTGTGTCGCGTCAAACATAAGTACTGGACGAACGGAAGCTAGAAGGGTTGCACCGCATTAACGATTATTCTACACGGTGATGGCGCGGGGCTTGGGATGAGAGGAGGTTTCTGATGTGAATTCGTCGCATAGGCTGCTGGCTCAAAAGAGTTTCAGTATACGTGCGTCTTTCGGTACGCCTTCGTCTCTCAGTATCCGTGCGTGACTCTGCACCTATTCATCACTCTGCACCCAAGACTGATGCCAGTAATGCCTTTTGTGCATGCAGACGATTTTCGGCTTGATCCCAAATGCGAGATTGTGGCCCTTCCATGACTGAATCGGTGATTTCTTCATCACGATGGGCAGGGAGGCAGTGTAAGACGATGGCTTCTGAATCTGCTAGAGCCACGAGAGAATCGTTGATTTGATAGGGTTGAAACACGGGGACGCGATTTTGTGCCGAGTCTTCTTGCCCCATGCTGGCCCAGACATCAGTGTAGAGAATGTGTGCGCCCTTGGCGGCTGCTTGTGGGTCTGTCGTCACGGTAATGGTTGAGCGATCGCCCCCCAAGGTCTGCGCCTTCTCAACGATGGCCGCATCTGGCTGATAGTCAGGCGGGGTGGCTGCAATGAAATTCATCCCCATGAGGGCACACCCCAACATCAGCGAATGCGCCATATTGTTTCCATCCCCAAAGTAGCTGAGGGTAAGTCCTTCCAGCGAGACGAAGTTTTCTTTCACCGTTTGAAGATCTGCGAGCACCTGACAGGGATGTTCAAGGTCGGTGAGGGCGTTGATGACGGGAATCGACGCATAGTGGGCAAAGGTTTCCAGTTCAGACTGTTCGTAGGTGCGAATGGCCAGCACATCCAAGTAGCGACTGAGCACCCGTGCTGTATCTTGAATGGGTTCTCCCCGTTTAATCTGGGTGACATTTGCGTTGAGATCCAGCACCTGTCCGCCCAGTTGAAAAATTGCTGCTGAGAAGCTCACCCGTGTGCGCGTAGACGCTTTGGAAAACAGAAGCCCAAGGCTTTTCTGACACCGGGGATTGACCTTGCCCAGTTTCATGGCGATCGCCAAATCCAATAGTCCCTCAAGCTCCGCGCTGGTCAAATCTGCGAGGCTCAACAAATCTCTACCATTTAAAGACGCTACGTTCATGCTGGATGCTCACTTTGCCTGACGTGAAAATAAAACCGTAACAGATCGGTTTCACGTAAGACAATTGGTTGGCTACCGATACACCTGATTTTTCAGCAATTCATTACAGTCATTCTCTCGACGTTCAGCCTTAAGAGGCTCCATCGGCGGGTTCCTCCTCCGACGCCGTCTCATCGGATTCGGGCGGATTTTCCTGCACGACATAGGTGCCCACGATAATCCGAGCATCATCGTTGTAGTCGCTATAGTCTCGGTCGATGCCATAGGCCGTCAGAATGAACAGCGTCTCGCCGTGCTGCTCGATAAAGCTGAGCGCATCCAACGGCTGTCCGGCAGGATTCACCGCATTCCAGTCGAGGCGAAAGCTGCCGTCGGCTTGTTCTTGCAGGTCAGATTGCCAGCTCACGTCAGAAAACTGGGCTTCAATCGTTGCCCGGAGGACTTCATTCAGCGATTCTGGGGCAATGTTCTCTACCTCTGTATCCTGGTATTGAATAATGCCGCCAAACCCCTCGTCTTCTGACAGAAAGGTGATGCCATTGTCAATGGACTCGTAGGTGTATCCTGCTGGAAATGCCAATGCGAAGAGGTCGCTTTCGTCGCGATAGATCTGCACATCGTCGGGTAGTGGCTGACGGTCAGAGTCATTCGCTGATGAGGGCAGGGGAGGAGGCTCGACGGGTAGGGTGGGCGGCTCCTCTGAAACCGGAGGTTGTTGCCGACAGGCAGGTAGAAGGGTGAGGGCGATCGCCCCTCCCACTAAAACCCAGCGCTTGACGATTATTCGTTGCATACGTTAAAGCTCTTACGATTCTGAAGAGGCATCTGCATCATCTTTTGCGATATCTCCTTTATCAGGTTTGAGCAGAGGGAAGGCGATCGCATCACGAATGCTGGCACAGTCGCACAGCAACATCACCAGTCGATCAATCCCAATGCCCAGTCCCCCCGTGGGCGGCATGCCATATTCCAGTGCCATCAAGAAGTCTTCATCGACACCTTGCGCCTCCAGGTCTCCGGCGGCTTTCCGGGCAGCTTGTTCCTCCAGACGCTGACGTTGATCCAGCGGATCGGTCAACTCTGAGAAACTATTGGCTGTTTCCCGTCCCACGATAAATAACTCGAACCGTTCCACTAGACCCGATTGACTCCGGTGAGGTTTCGCGAGGGGCGAAATTTCTACGGGATAATCGATCACAAAGGTCGGCTGAATCAGGGTTTCCTCAACTTTTTGCTCGAAGGCTTCGTTCAGCAGCTTTCCTAGCGTTTTGCAGTCTGCTGGCACATGGATTCCGGCTTTCTCAGCGGCGGCTTTCCCTTCATCGAAGGACTCAAACGCTGAGAAATCTACCCCCGTTGCTGTCTCCACCAGCTCATGCATGGTCACCCGCTTCCACGGGGGAGCAAGATCGATGGTTTCTCCCTGATAGGTCACCGTTGTCGTTCCGAGAACCTCTTTTGCAACATAGGCAATCAACGTCTCCGTCAGCGACATCATGTCGTGATAGTCTGCGTAGGCTTGATACAGCTCCAGCGTCGTGAACTCAGGATTATGGCGGGTAGAAACACCTTCATTGCGAAAAACCCGCCCCAGTTCAAAGACTTTTTCAAATCCGCCCACAATCAGCCGCTTGAGGTGCAGCTCCGTCGCAATCCGCAGATACAGCTCCATGTCCAGGGTGTTGTGATACGTGATGAAGGGACGGGCATCTGCTCCCCCTGCTTCGGGTTGGAGGACGGGAGTCTCGATTTCGATGAATCCTTGCTGGTCGAGATAGCGACGAATCGCTGCCGTAATCAGTGCCCGACGCCGAAACGTGATGCGCACCTCGGGATTGACGATCAGATCAACGTATCGTTGACGATAGCGCTTTTCCACATCCGTTAAGCCGTGCCATTTATCCGGTAACGGTTGCAGCGATTTTGTCAGAATGGCATATTCGCGTACCGCCACGCTGAGTTCGCCTTTTTCTGTGCGACGAATCGAGCCTTTTACCCCGAGAATGTCGCCCGCATCCGTGAGCTGCTTGAGGTTCGAGAAAGCTTGGGGATCGATCTCGGCCATGCCTGCCTGAACGGCTTTCTTGTCGAGATAGAGCTGAATGGAGCCACTGTCATCCTGCAGGGTGAAGAACGCCAGTTTCCCAAACACGCGACGAGCCATGATGCGTCCGGCGATCGCCACCTCAACTTCCACCTCTTCTCCAGCGGGCAGGTCAGCATAGGTCTGCTGCAATTCCTGGGCTGAATGCGTCACATCCCATTTATAGGCATAGGGATTGAATCCCAGCTCTTGGAGTTTCTTTGCTTTGTCAATTCGAGTGGCACGAAAGTCGTCTGAAGCCATGCGGATGTGGATAAGTGAACAGCTGCTGAGAGTGGCAACGTTGCCACAAGACATCAGCCATCATAAACCAAAAATATGGCCTCCATGGTGGATTCTCGTCGAGGAAAAAGCCAACCCCCACGCATGCCGCCTCTGACAGACAAAAGCGTAGTTCATGAAAGCTACAAACCCTTTTCTTTCTTCCTTCTTCCCTCTTCCTTCTTCCTTCTTCCTTCTTCTCTCTTCCCTTCCAGTCCTAGTCTTGCTGATTGGCAAACTGATAGGCTCCGACAGCGGAGAGGGCGATCGCCACCACCACCAAAACTGGAATGCTATACCAAGGAAATTCAGCAAGAGGCAAGTACACCGCCGCTCGTAATCCCGTGCTCACATAGGTGAGCGGCAAGCAGTAAACCAACACCTTCAGAATGGTCGGCAACGTCTGGGGATCAAAAAACGTTGCCCCCAGGAATGACATCGGCACAATCAGAAAGTTGTTCAGCAGTCCCACACTTTCTAGCGACTTCACGTTGAGCCCGACAATCACACCCAACCCCGCAAAGACCGCACAGTTCAGCACCAGCACCAGCAGGAACAACGGACTCAAAAAGGTCCACTCTCCGGTGGCAATCAGCGCAATCACAATCACAGAGGCCGAGGTCAGCAGTCCACGCACGACCCCCGCCATCATTTTTCCGAAAAAGAGCGCCAGCGGATGAACGGGGAGCAGCAGAATTTCCTCGAAGGTTTTGGAGTAGAGTCGCTCGCCGCAGATTGAAAAGGTGGTGCCTCCAAAGCTAATGGTCATGGAAGACAGAGCCACCATTCCCGGCAAAATAAACTGCAAATAGTTATCCCCGGCGGGAGGGGTTATTGCCTGGTCGATGGCGCTTCCCAGTCCCAACCCAAACGCTAGAATGTAGATCAAAGGCGACACGAGTCCTGACGCTGCAACCTGGGGAATGCGAACCCGTAGGTCGAGCCAATCGCCCCAAAAGACGGTCAGACTATCTGCCAGAATGCTTTGTAGTATGGATGCTTTAAAGGTTTTTCCGAATTCAATCGCAGGTTGGGAAGTCACAGTCAACTCACTTATCAAGGAACAGCAGGCTCAGAATATAGCCCGATGAGGTTTAACTCACCTCTACTAATTTTGGCATTTCTTAAGTTTTATGTTTCATTGGACAACAACTTTCTTCCTTGGCTAGCTCACCCGCATAATTCACCAGAAATCAGGATGTCGTTTCATGAAGAGACGACTTATGCTGGTAAGTGTCCGTTGTTGGTTTCGTTCAAGCCCCGCACACCGCACAATAAGAGTGAATGAAAAAGCAAGACTGTTTCCAGTGAAACAGTTTTGCGGTGGGGCAAGCTTTAATTTTTCTACCGTTAGTGTTCTATTGGGAATAGCGATTTAAGAAGAGTAGTTTATGAAGCGACGATCGAAGAGACCTCCTCAGCGACCATCGAGCTACGATGACCGATATATGGATAATCGATATCTCGAATCGTCTAGAGAAGCATCGAGAGGAAATGGTTTGAAAAATTCATCCGGTTCATGGTTGGACTCAACGAAAGCCGCCATCATTGGGGCAATCTTGATTGTAGGAATTGCTGTAGGAGCATTCTTTGGTTACTCCGTCAACTTCTCCAGCGAGAGCGTGGCCTCTCGTGTGGTGATCGAGCAGAGTGTGCCAAACGCAGAAATTTGTACTCAATTTGGCGCGGGAGCCGTTGCTCTCGACTTGCGGGCCTTCGTGACGTTTAACCCGTTTAAGGTATTTATTTCTCAGCCACTCATGCAGCCCGGTTGTGTCTTGAGAAGCAACAACTGGGAAATTTTGGAATCTCGTGGACTGGTGACCAACGATGATGTGCGCGACTGTAAGCGTCGGATGAATACCTTTGGCTTCATCGGAGACATCGAGCAGTCGGGTGCTGATCCTCAAGTGGCCTGCGTCTACGAGAACGACGCCGCTCGCAACCTATTCTTAGACAACGGTGGACGGGGCGCATCCCGCGAGAGCGATCGCTTCTAGACATTCACGCAGTTTGAATCTTTAGATTTGAATCTTGAAGGGGCATCTCATGGATGTCCCTTTTTATTTTTATTAAAAGAGCTATGCCTGAGTGAGCATTTCCGGAGCCATGCATTTATGAGCCACCAGCGAGATGCCCTCCGCTCAGGGGAGCTTACTTTGAGATAGAGATATCGCGACTAAAAAGGCTGGGCAGAATATCTGCTCAGCCTTTCAGAATATGCTTTGAATCATTGAAACAGGAGATTGAGAAAGTTCCTATTTCCAAAACGCGCGACGGGGTTTCTCAAAGGGAATCCCCATGGTCTTGTGAAAGTCTTCTTGCACCTTGTAAGTCAGTCGTTTTGACACTTGGCGAACAATTTGATGGAGGAGGCGATCGCCCGTGGCTTGAATCAGTGAGTTGGGCAGGGCATGAATGAACCGAGGAAAATGAATCATGACTTTGAGATCCAGTTCCCATTCAACATTCGTCACAGCCCTGGAAGCATCACCTGAGGAGTTATCAACGTTAGAGGTGTCTTCGGCAAGCTGCAAAGAAGCCCGAAAATCAACATCATAGCCAGGAGGCGTATAGCCAGGAATGGAGATGGTCTGAATCCGATAAACCCCTTTGTCTTGGGGCAGCAAATCAAGTCCAATCTTTGGCTCGACCTCATACCCAAACGACTTGAATTTTCCGATGGTTAACGCATATCCGTTCTCTCCGAGAGGCTCAGCCGACATCGGCTTTGCACACCGGCGGAACCATTGATGATGCTGATCGAGATAGGCAGCGACAACGTCGGCGCTGGCGTACATCTCCATGTGATTCTCAAAGCATCCATGGAACGTTGATGGTCTGGCCTCTGCGGCTGTCGAACTACCATCACCGCCAAGGACAGTGTCGGTAGCGACCCTATCGACCCCAACGTTGAGCATGGGATCTGCTTGTTGATAAAACGATTGGTTAATCGAATTGGCCTGCATAAATACCCACTGAATATCTAATAACTGAATATTTCGAACAACAGAATTAACTATTGCGATTATCCATCTAGACGCTAATGAAACCAGAGGTTTCAAAGAAGCAGTTTTAGGATTACATCCGTCCAGAAAGAAAATTTCCTGTATCCTTTAACACTTGACTATGCTTAAGATACTCGGAAAGTAGCAGTGGACAACTACGCTTGATATACGGAAAAAGAGATGGCATTTGCGAAACTATAGGACATTTTATCCATTGATTCACTGAGTCGGTGCTATGTTCCAGGGAACTCTAAAAATTTTGTCTAACTTTATTAGATTCAAGGCTGACCGCAAGTCCTCTATATCTAGTGCATTTTGCAGGAGGGGATGGGCGCACCCCGCCACCACTCCAAAAAAAGGCGTAAGCCCTGAGAGTATTGAATGAACTTGAGCTAGATCACCCACCTTCTAAAGATAGTCACAATTGTCTATCAATGGGTACAAAGACTCATCGTATGCCGCAATCATCGCGAAATCTTTAGAAATTCTCTGAATATCATTTAATTTTTCTAATCAGTGCGGGGTTACCAATTTTCTTTATCAGGTTCAATAAAGTAATAGCTATGGGTAGACGCTGATTGTCGGTGATGTGAGTCATTATGTTTTCGATAGAATCATTAGTGACGTGAGGGACTGCAAATTATGAAAGCATTTGTAGCTGGGGCCACAGGGCAAACGGGGCGACGCATTGTCCAGGCACTGGTTGATCGACAGATCCCCATACGAGCACTCGTCAGAGATCGGGCCAAAGGCGAAGAATTGCTGCCTCAAGGGGTGGAGCTTGTGGAGGGTGATGTGTTGTCTCCTGAGAGCTTAAGAGAGGCGATCGCCGACTGCGATGTTCTACTCTGTGCGACTGGGGCAACGCCTAGCCTCGACCCCACAGGTCCATACAAAGTGGATTATGAAGGCACCACAAATTTGGTGGATGTGGCGCGAGAAAAGAATATTCAGCATTTCGTCCTGGTCTCGTCGCTCTGCGTCTCCCAGTTTTTTCATCCCCTAAACCTTTTCTGGCTGGTTTTGTTTTGGAAGAAGAAGGCGGAGGCGTATCTTCAGCGGAGCGGTGTGACATATACCATTGTTCGACCGGGTGGCCTCAAAAATGAGGACAACGACAACGCGATTCGCATGGCTGGAGCCGACACCCTGTCTGAAGGCAATATTCCCAGGACAAAGGTGGCTGATGTCTGTGTCGAGGCTCTGTTTCAGGCTTCCGCTAAGAACAAGATTGTTGAAGTGGTGGCTCCAGAAGATGCAAGTGCGCAGCCGCTTCCTGAATTGTTTGCTCAAGTGTCGTAATAGCTTTAGTAGGCTTAGTCTGTCTGGTGAGCTTTGGCTGGTCGCCGTTTTGAATGGTCGCCGTTTTGGCTGGACACCGTTCTGGCTGGACACCGCTTGAATAGTTACTCTGCCTGGATTGATAGTGTGCTTATTTCTGTATCACAACAGGCATTTTGCCCGACTTGACACAGAGATAAGGACACATTCTGTAAATTCGGTGTAGAGAAATTCCTGTGTCCTCAGACTATTGTGATATAAGAAGCTATCTACTTTTCAGCGACATTGATTCGGAGTCCGTGTGTCTTTAGCGCAAAACCGTATTTCTCGCTCCTCTTCTCGAAAATCTCAGCCTCCCTCACTACGTCCGTTTAGCTGGATTTCTATTGGGTTGGGAGTGTGCCTGGTGTTCTTTTTGATGCGGTTCGCATTGATTTCTCAAAAGCGATACGCGAACGTGTTGCCGTCTTGGGCCTATGATCCGCCTCCGTTGGTGATGAAGGGCGGAGACCCTTATGTTCGTGCGTTGATGCGCACGATTTCTGC
>JAYKJC010000339.1:0-13047 GCA_035285885.1 Leptolyngbyaceae cyanobacterium
TCGGCATTCAACCCTTCTTTGACATAGTCCATCTCTTCATAAATGCGTTCACCAAACTCATCCATGATGCCAACCAGGTCGCTTTTGACATCTTTGATGAGTCGTGTGGCGATCGCCGCAATCATTCTCAAAATAAACAGGTCAAGAGAAATACGCTGAGCCAAATCTGGACGCTGAACTTTAACCGCAACATCTTCCCCGGTCTTCAACTTTCCCCGATAGACCTGTCCCAGGGATGCAGCCGCCAGGGGAGATTCTGACAGCTCTGCGAAAATCGTACTGGGATGTCCGCCCAGTTCTTCTTGAATGAAGGCGTAGGCAATTTCATTGGAGAACGGAGGAATTTGATCTTGGAGCAGCGTCAGCTCATTGAGAAATTCGGTCGGCACCAGGTCAGGTCGAGTCGAGAGGGCTTGCCCCACTTTGATGTAGGCCGGGCCTAGATTCGTCAACATTTCTCGTAACTGAATTGCGCGTTTGGATTCAGCCTGCTTTGTCCATCCTCGACGCCGATCGATCCACATCCCCAGGGCAAATGTAAACGCAGGCCAAAAAATTTGAAAAATTCTAGAGACAACTTGCAGCGGACGTCTGGCATAGTAGCGCTGAATCGCATCTGGATCGTAGGGCTGCTCCTGATAATCCAGCTTGGCGATCGCCTCATGAGCCACGGCCAACCGAGATTTTTCAACCGGGTCAGAGGGAACGAACGCAGAATGCTCTGGGGTGTCTTTGGGTCGCCCGTTCCCGTTAAAGTTTGCCGTCTTTTCGGAGAAGTCTGCGTTACGAGTCGTTGAGGTAATGTCAACAGTTTGCATAATAATGTGGGTGCCGACGCTTATGAGTGTGTGTGTCCGCTCGAATCAAATCTTGATTTTCAAATCTTAAGTTATTGTAACAATTCATTTGCTTTACATCTTTTTCACTGCTCGTTTTGACACAGCGGGGCTGTTCTCCAGATACCATCGCCAGGGAATATCTGTCCCTTGGGTCAAGCCGATTCGGGTGGTTTGGGTGATGCTGAGAAGTCCGGACTCGATGTCTTGCTGACATTCGGGTGAGCGATGTTCGAGCCACAGTCCTGCGCTGGGTATCAGAGGTTGTTGGGTGTGAGCCAGGGTGATGTCAAGAACGCGACAGAGTTTTCCTGGTCCGGCTCCGAGGCGATCGCGCGGATTCTTCTTGGACGTTTCTACTCCCTCGGGAACCCGTTCAAGTTCAACAGCCCGAAGCAGAACGGCACTGGGAATACCGTCATCATCCGTGACCACGTTAAAACAGTGATACATCCCATAGATGAGGTAGACATACGCCTTTCCGGCAGGGCCAAACATGACGGAATTGCGGGGTGTGCGACGACGATAGGCATGGCACGCCGGATCTCCTGAGGTATAAGCTTCGGCTTCAACAATCAGTGACCGAATCGTTTCACCCGTTGGCCACTGACGCACCAGCCAACACCCAATCAACTCCGGCGCAATGTCGGGCGAGGGTCTAGACAACCACGAGGTCTGAATCACAGTTGCATTGCTAGAGAGATACTTAAGAACCAGAGACTGCATAGAGAGACGACGTACGATTGAAGAGTCTGTTTAGAAGCGAGTTCGGCAAAATACTGCAAAACAAAACATTGCAAGAAAATATTGCAAGAAAGAAGCGAAGCATGATCAGATTTGGTAGCATCATGCACAAATAGAAACGAAATTTTCTAGAATTGAGTTTTTCTAACCGCAGTATCGTTCAATCTATTTGAACAGCGCTCTGCGGAGTCCAGTGTACTTGAATAAAAAGGATTTTTATGGATACCAAGTTGATTTTACTGGCGATTACTCCCCTCTTTATTGCAGCCTGCTTGTTCTTTGGCACACGCAACGGCTTCTATGATTCTGACAACTATCACGGAAATGGGTCAGCGCACTAGTCGAACATTGGAAGCCAATTCTTGATTGATATTCAGTGTCATTCATCGACAAACCCTAATCGTTGAGACGCTGGTAATCGTTCCCTGAACTGAGCCGTTGGCGCTAGCGGAGCCCTACCCATTAGGGCTATAGCTTCTCCATCGGAGTTAGGGAACGTTATGCATGGGTTTTGGCTTTCTCTCTGCGGGAGACGCAATGCGTTTGCGATAGCGTTGCAAAGCAAACCGACTTCGCTCAGCCAGCCTTGTTTCTGGAGCAGCTATCGGCGCTAAGTTGCCCCCACCGTTCGTTGACTCCATAGATGGCTAAAGAGCTTCGTGCTGAACGACGCTTCAATTCTCGTTCAAAAGCGACAACAAAAGCGACAACAAAGACGTGACTGATTTAGAATGCCTCTCCTATGCGGTTGGTCATGCCAATGAAGGGGTTTGCATTTTGCTAAAAATAGGGTCTTACCAGATTCTCTTAGACTGTGGGTTAAGAGATGTGCTCTCGTGCTTTGGTAAGGCTAGCGATGAGGCTGTGCATGACGCCCTGTGTGCCGAAGAGCGCTTGAGCAGTGATGACTTAAACAGTGATGAGCTAAGGGACAAGCCTGGAAAAAGACTGGTCAAGGTACTCGACGAGGGGCATGCGTCTCATCATCGTCCGCCTGCGGATGCTGTGTTTTGCAGCCATGCCCATGCCGATCACGCGAGGGGACTCCTTGCGCTCCATCGTCTCTACCCAGACTTGCCCATTTACAGCAGCCATGTGACGGCTCAACTGATGCCCCTGAATTGGAGGAACGAAACCGTCCCTGATTTTTGTCAGCCGTTGGATTGGCGATCGCCCACAGAGATTTTTCCTAACCTGACGGTGCAAATTTGGCCCGCCGGACATCTGCCAGGAGCCGCCGCCGTCCTGTTCAGCTATCACCATGACGAACACCCCTACACCGTGTTTTATACGGGTGATTTTCTGCTGGCCAATTCTCGACTGGTTGAGGGGCTTCCGCTGGAAGAGGTGCGGGGACTCCAACCAGACGTGTTGATTGTAGAAGGGAGCTACGGCACCACCCGCCAAACGAAACGTCGCCAACAGGAAAATCAGCTTGCAGAAAAAATCAATCAGGCGATCGCCCAGGGAAAATCCGTCCTGTTGCCCACCCCCACCCTCGGCGTTGGGCAAGAATTGTTGATGTTGCTGCGTAGCCATCATCACTTCACGGGACGATGGCTCGACATTTTGGTGACCCCTTCCATCGCCGCAGGCTGTGATGCCTATCTCGAACTATTGCCGTATTTTCCCAGTACGGTACAAAATTTTGCGCGATACCAACCCCTGTTTTGGGATGATCGAGTTCGTCCTCGGGTCAAGCGCTTGGTAGACGAGAAAGGTCAAGAGGGGCGATCGCTCAAAACTCAACTCCAAGAACAGTCAGAATCATCTTCTCCGCTGGTCATTCTGACGGATGTAGAAACAGATCTGGGGCAGTTTTGTGAGTTAGAAAATCGCGAGTGGGTGCTCTTGCTGCCCCGAAAATTTGGCCAGACTAGCTCCGTCGAACGAGGTGTCTGTGACCAAATTCAGTTTTCTGCGATCCTTCAGGAATACATTCGATCGGGGCGTCTAACCATCGACTCTTATCTCCTCAGCGAACACTGCGATGGCCCCGGCACCGTCCAACTCATTCACAACATTCGGCCTCAGCATGTGGTCTTTGTCCATGGCTCCCCCAATCACTTGACTAACCTGACCAGCCTTGAGGAATTACAAAACCGATATCATCTCCATTTACCCGATGCAGATGTTCGCCTGGAATTGCCGGTTGGCGAAACCTTCATCCAACCCAGTCCTCCCGAACAGCGGTATGAAGCAGAACTGACAGAACTCAAAACCGCCATCTTAATCACCTTGCCGAAATCATTAAGTGACGATAATCGATGGCAGCACTTATCCGACACGGGTTTGATCGAAGCGAGATGGCAAGACAACGAGCTAGTCCTTCGAGGACTGCAACCACAAGAACTGCTAGACCAAGACAGCCGCACGGCAACTGACGAAGTTCGGGTCTGTTGCGACAACTGTGCTTACTATCGGGGGCAGCGATGCGGTAACGCCAAATCCTCACTCTTTGGACTGAAAGTGACTCCTGAAGGAAGCTGTCCAGCCTTTGAATTTGTGTACCAGGAAAACGATGAACTCGACTAACGCGCCGATTCTCGGAGATTTTATAAGCCTTTCAATGCACATTTTGGGCTGTTGTGCAGCCCCTCCACCTTCGATCCATCAATTCTCACGATGAAAATTCAGGGGGCAAAATGGTCGCTTGCGGCGACCATTTTGCCCCCTGAATCCATACAAGTGAGCGCCGATAGGGCGCGAAGTCTTTACAAAATGAGAATTACTGCCTTCGATCAAAATATTCTCAAGTGACCTCCCTCTTATCTGCATCTTGATGTGCGTCTGATGATGTCCACGGCAACGCGTTTCCATTGCGATAGTTGACTTCCTGTTGGGGCACACCGAGGGCAATGCCAGCTTCATCAAATGCCTGCTTGATGCGCAGTCGAAACTCTCGACCTACTGCAAATTGCTGAATCGGCTGGGTCTTAATCCAGACCTGAATCAAGATTCCCGCATGGGTAACGGCATCAACGCCCAGAATAGACGCAGGTTCAAGAATACGCTCATTCCAAGGCTCTTCTGACCTCATGCGTTCTGACACTTCTTGGATAATCTCTAATGCTTTTGCCACATCGGCGTTGTAAGCAATTTCGATTTTGAAGTCCACCCGTGACCAGTCTTTGGTCAGGTTCTCGACGATCCGGATTTGTCCGTTGGGAATGGTCGCGAGTCGCCCTTCTTCTCCGCGAATCTGAGTCACATACAGATTCATGTTCTCGACGAGACCCACAATGGTGTCAACTTGAATCACATCGCCGATGGCATAGCGATCGGTCCAAAGAATCAGCGCTCCGTTCAACATATCTTCCAGCAAGTTTCGAGACAGAAAAGCGATGATCACGGCTGCGGCACCAGCGCTGGCAAGGACTGACGGATTAATGCCAAAGGCCAAAATGGTCAGGTAAATCCCCAGGGCAACAAACAGCAGGGTTGTCGCTCCCTGAATGGCAGGTGAATAGGTATTCACGCGCAAGGCGTAGCGATTTGAAGAGGGATTGTCGATCTGAGCTGACTTTGCCCACTGATGGAGATAGCGATCGCTCACAAAATCCACCACAATATCCAACAAACTGACCACCATCCAAATCGTGGGTAGCAGAATGGCTTGGGTCAAGAAAAAGAGGGCATAGAGGCGCGTGTCTGGAAAGACCAGCGTCACCCAGGTGGCACTTCCTAAGACAATAATTACCTCGACCCAAAAGAGCGATCGCTGAACCAGTTGCAGTAGATTGTGCCATTGCCGCATTCGGCTTTGCTGATCGAGGGGCACCTTTTGAATCAAATACTGAAACTGGTCTTTTACGGCCTGTTCTAACCCAATTACAGCGTCAAGAGAGATATCTGATAACGTTTCTGCACTCAGCATTGTGGCTTTGTCGTGCTTGTTCGTCTGCGTCAATGGGATCTCAGTCGATTGTTTTGAAGAGGGCGCGGAGTCTGTCACGGATACCGGAGAAGGGCCTTCTTCAACGACATTCACCACATTTCCACTATCATCCTTGACCGGCCCTTCCATCGCGGCAGATTCACGATTTTTCATCAATGCCTGCTGAAGCTGCTTGGATCGTTGTTTGAGCTGACGTCGCCTCCCGCGCAGCAAGTTTTGCAACCAATCGACTCCAAAAATCAGTCCGATTGCGACGCTGACGATTGCGACAGCAACGCCAAACCGATCGTGCGGATATTGCCAATCGTGATCCTGTCCCCACAGGGCATCGCTCAGTCGTTGGCGGATGGTCATGCGCCAACGCTGAGCCAGATATTGTTTTGCTAAATCTTCGTTTGTCACCAGCGAGTTCATGTCCGCAGAACTAGAGCCAGCATTTTCGGAACCCGACACATCCCCTTGAGAACCATTCGCCTCGATCGAATCGTTTCTGGGAATCCGAATCCCCGCGTGAAGCAAATCGGGCTCTGTGACGGTCACAATCGTCTGTTGAGGAAGACCATACTCTGCTTGCTCAGGAATGAACACCACCATCTGATTGTTACGAATACCGACTTCAACGGCTGGGGTGTCTGGATGAAGCTCTAGATCAGCATCCGGTCGTGTTCGTCCTGACAGTAATTCTGCTGTCCGCTGGCGGATCTGCGTCATAATGCGGTTTTGGTAGAAGTGGCGATCGCGCTGCGGTAGAGATGATTCGCCTTCTATCCAGGCCATACGCCGCTGTTCCAGCATTGTCCGTTGAATGGAAGCCACAATGTTTTCGATGAGATTCGCACGTTCCTCGACGGTTACTTCCAACTCGTCTCGGGAGTCACCGGGATTGAGTTGTTGCGCCAGCGTAAAACTAGAACTCATCGTTCCTGGCAGAATCACATCACTGCACAACAGACGCCCACATTCATAGGCTTGATTAGGGTTCCACCCCAAAACCTTTTGCGTCTCATGATTCGTTGGCAGCAAAATCGGTGAGAGTTGCTGTGCAGTTCCTGGAGCAGCCAGCAGCACAACGAGACCACACGCCAGTAGGCTCCTGACACAAAATTGAATGATTGAACGAAGGTGTTTTGAATAGTGATTCATCAATTCAACGATTCTTTCGGCGTTGCATGCGGTTGATTGAGGGTCACTCCTGTTTATGGAGGGATTGCTTCATCAGGGGCGACAGCGGGCAGTCTCTTCACCAACGACGGCAGGGTAACTCTCCTGTTCCTCAGGTTCAATCACTTGCGGTTGCTAAACATCACCCATCAGGTGGGTTCATCTCTCAACGACTGCACAATACCCCGCCACTGTAAATTCAACCGTCATTCCTGCATGAACTTTGCCAAGTTATAGCTTTACGCCTTCGCGTCAGGACATCAAATCAGCATGTTTCTTCCGCGCAGCGGGGGAAACATGCTTAAACCTTAACCCGTAGGGCTATATGGATGATCCACGATTATCGTTCATAAGAATGCGTAAGCCCCATAGAAAAGAGCCGAGCGTTACTCGCCCGGCTCTTTTCCATTCTCGTTATGGAACCGTGAAGCCGATTAAGCCGCCCACTTCTGAGCAACAACTTCAGCTAAGTCAACCACACGCTGACTGTAGCCCCACTCGTTGTCATACCATGCCACAACTTTGACCATGTCGCCTTCCATCACCATAGTCAGGCTAGAGTCAACAATTGACGAACAATCGCTTCCTCTATAGTCACAAGACACAAGAGGCAAATCGCTGTACTCGATGATCCCCTTCATGGGTCCCTCGGCAGCAGCCTTAAAGACTTCATTGACCTGCTCTGCAATCGTGCTCTTCTCAACTTGAACCACCAAGTCAACAACAGACACGTTAGGCGTTGGAACTCGCAGGGCAATTCCATTCAGCTTGCCCTTCATCTCAGGAATAACAAGCGCTACAGCTTTTGCTGCCCCTGTCGTCGTCGGCACAATGTTCAATGCAGCCGCACGGGCACGACGCACATCTCGGTGACTGGCATCAAGCAATCGCTGGTCACCTGTGTAGCTGTGAGTTGTGGTCATTGTTCCTTTGATGATGCCAAAGTTCTCATGAAGCACTTTGACAATGGGAGCCAAACAGTTTGTTGTACAGCTCGCGTTACTCACAATTTTGTGAGCATCGGGATCGTAAGATTCGTGGTTAACGCCCACAACATACGTTCCTATATTTCCGCCCTTGCCAGGAGCCGTAATCAGCACTCTCTTTGCACCCGCTTCAATGTGCTTAGATGCGCCTTCTTCAGTGACGAAAACACCTGTTGATTCGATGATCAAATCGATATCCCATGCACCCCAAGGAAGATTAAGGGGATTTCGATCTGAGACACACTTTATGGTCTTTCCATTAACCGTAATCGAACTATCGTCCGCAGAAATGTCTGCATCTAACTTGCCTAACATGGAGTCATACTTCAGCAAGTGAGCATTTGTCCTTGGGTCGGAAGTATCATTAATTGCAACAACATCAAGCTGGCTATCGGTGCGGGTAAGCCAGCACCGCAAAAAGTTCCGCCCGATACGTCCAAAACCATTGATCGCTACTCTAATCACCGCGTCTTACCCTCTATAAACTTAAAAACTTAAAAGTAATGTCCTCCATTATTGAGTCAGATCATACCACCGCACGGTGTCGGAGCTATGAAATTAGTTATTGCGATGAGAGTTCAATGAAGAATCAGTTTCGGGAGATCTTGACTTGAAGGGAGGTTCGGAATTTGTTGATCACCCTACAGAACCTCAAAATGACCTGAAACCATGTCAAACGGATGAGGATATTCCATTTCTTGATATGATGTCCGCGTATTGGCTAGATGACTGATATGCGTAACGTGTAGCGCATGTATAATAAGCAATTCTTTGGCTTGGCCTTGAGCTGGAAAGATCGAGCAATGAGCTTTTTTAAAGCCGCGTAACGTGGTGTATGAGGAAAATGAATGGGTAACGCAGCAGTTGATTTTAGTGGTAAGCCCTTCCACTTTATTGGAATTGGCGGCATCGGGATGTCAGCGATCGCCCACATTCTGGCAGAGAAGAAGTTTCCTGTATCGGGGTCTGACCTGAATCTGAATCACATCACCCATCGTCTCAGTGAGCAGGGCGTTCGGGTGTTTATGCAGCAGGATGAAAGCAACCTATCGACTTTTCTAGCAGAACAATCAGAGTCTCCCCCATCCGCCTCCCATCCATCCGCCTCCCATCACAGCCAATCCTTGCTCCCTCAGGTCATCTGTTCAACCGCGATTGATCCGTCCAACATCGAATATCGCGCAGCTGTCAATTTGGGGTGCCCTATTTTTCATCGCTCTGACGTGCTTGCCGCTTTAATGGAAGACTATTCCAGCATCGCTGTAGGGGGAACCCACGGAAAAACAACGACCAGCAGCCTCATCGCCTATTTGCTACTTAAAGCCGGGCTTGACCCCACCATCGTGGTGGGGGGAGAAGTCGATGCGTGGGACGGGAACGCCCGACTGGGCCAGGGAGATTACCTGGTAGCTGAAGCCGACGAATCAGATGGGTCACTGGTCAAATTTAAGCCTCACATCGGCATCGTCACCAACATTGAGTTAGATCATCCAGACCACTACAAGTCTCTCGACGACGTTATTGATATCTTCCAAGCCTTTCGACGGCAAAGCACTATCTTTGTTGGGAATCTAGACTGCCCAACCCTAAGAGAGATATTTGACGTTGATATCTCCTATGCACTAGATGCATCCACTGGGGCTGACTACACTGTAGATAACTTAGCTTTTTGCTCTACCCACACAAGCGCTACCGTTTATGAGCGGGGTGAATGTTTGGGAACACTTACGTTACGACTCCTTGGGCAACACAACCTCAGCAATGCATTAGCAGCTGTGGCCGTGGGTCGGTATCTGGGCCTCCAATTTCAGACAATCGCGTCTATTCTGGCAACGTTCGAGGGCGCGCATCGACGGTTTGAGCAGCGTGGCTATTATTCGGGCATTACGTTTTTAGATGACTATGCCCACCATCCCAGTGAAATCAAGGCAACGTTAGCCGCCGCCCAAACACAGGCATCTGTTTTAGAATCGGGCGATCGCAAACGAATCGTCGCTGTATTTCAACCCCATCGGTATAGCCGAACTGCCAGCTTTCTGGATGATTTTGCCCAGTCCTTCCAGGCAGCTGACCTGGTTGTAATCTCTGACATCTACAGTGCAGGAGAAGAAAATACTTACGGCATCAGTGGCCAGACCGTTGCTGAGGCGATCGCCCAATACCAATCAGCGGTGACGTATCAAGCAACCCTGGCAGCTGTAGAAAGCTTTTTGAAGGATACACTCCAGTCTGGAGATCTTGTTTTATTCTTAGGAGCAGGCAATCTTAATAAAGTTATTCCGGATTTGCTTGATTTCTATCGCCAAAAACAAGATCAAGTGCTTCAATCTTCAATATAGAGATCTTGATGTAAAGTATTGTAGAGTTTCTAGCCTTGAGATTCGCTCCTCCCACACACAATTGGCAATCCGAGAGGTTCCTCGGGTAGCCTTTAGTTCTGATATGTGCAGTAGCTCCACCACTGAGCAACCGTCTTGGGTTGGTTAGCCACTCATGTCTTTGAATTGGGGCACCCTGGTTTACTACTCATAGTTGCCGTGTTGCTCTTTCAAATTCTGACGTCCATGCTGTCTGCACATTTTCGCTCGGCTTCATTCGAAGGAGAATCTCAAGTGTCCCCTGTTACGTCACAATCTGTTAGTTTGCATGATCCCTCTGTTGGAGCCCGTGCAGACTCTCTCAATCATTCTGACTCAACGTTTCTCCGCTCATGCTCTTATCCACTGGGCAGTAGTTTTCCTGAGTTGATTCCCATTCGGCACACTCCCTATCACATTCGGAGATGTGTTTCACTGGCGCGGTTTACATCATTTAGAGTGGGCGGAACGGCTGAATTTTTTATCGCCCCCCAACATCTAGACGAACTCCAGGCGGCGATCGCCTGGGCCGATCACGAGTCGGTTCCTGTCACGCTGATTGGGGCGGGCTCAAACTTGCTGATTAGCGATCGCGGGCTGAGTGGCCTCGTCATTTGTACGCGTCGCCTCAAGTCTGTTCAGCTAGATGCAGAAACGGGAGAACTGACGGCAAGTGCGGGCGAGTCTCTGGTTCGTTTAGCATGGCGTGCAGCCGAGCAGGGATTAAGCGGATTAGAGTGGGCCGTGGGAATTCCAGGAACGGTTGGGGGAGCGGTGGTGATGAATGCGGGGGCTCATGCAGGGTCTACAGCTGACATTCTAATCAATGCTCAAACGCTAGATCGAAGTGGCAATAGCCGCACCTTTCAACAACAGGATCTAAACTTTGACTATCGGACATCGCTACTCCAGCAAAGCGATTTACTGGTGACTCAGGCATCATTTCAGCTCCAGCCAGGGCGATCGCCCGAAGAAGTCATACAGGCGACCCGAGAGCATTTGAGGCAACGTCACCAAACCCAGCCGTATCACCTACCAAGCTGTGGAAGCGTGTTTCGTAATCCTTCGCCGCAAAAGGCCGGGTGGCTGATTGAACAGGCTGGCTTGAAAGGCTATCAAATTGGCGGCGCACAAGTTGCTGAGCAGCATGCCAACTTTATTTTGAATGTGGGTCACGCCACGGCCACAGATATCTTCTTTTTGATTCAGCATGTTCAAGAACAAGTGAAAGAGCAGTGGACACTCTTGTTGAGACCGGAAGTTAAGTTTATGGGAGAATTCTAAACGGCGTGGATTCTAGTCGTATCGAATAACCCGCACATTTAAGAGTTCTAAGCATACTAAAGAATAGGCATACTGAAGAATAATCAGAGAATAGGTACATTAGAAATTTCTAATCAGAGATTTCTCAGAAGAATTCTAAGAGAACTCTATTCTTCCGGGGCTTCTCTCATGATGAGTGTTAATGTTTGATGGAATGTAACGTGTTCAGTGCTACGTTCAATATACTGAGTATTTGAAAACGATATTGAGGATAACTGTCGATGTCCAAAGGAAAAGGATTCGGTCTCGGTCTTGGAAAAATGAAAGAGTTGACTGAGGCTTTTAAGAAAGCTCAGCAGGTTCAAGAAGGAGCAAAGCAACTACAAGAAGAACTTGAGCAGCTCGAAGTTGAAGGACAGGCTGGTGGCGGACTGGTTAAGGTTTTCATGAGTGGAAACCAGGAGCCAAAGCGTGTTGAAATTTCTCCAGATGTTTTAGGAGAAGGTGCAGAGGTATTGTCGGATTTGGTAGGAGCAGCTATGAAAGATGCCTACACCAAGTCCACTACCGTGATGAAGGAGCGGATGGAAGAGCTAACCAGCGGACTCAACATTCCTGGAATGTAAGCGATAAATCTTCACATCGATTTTGTTAAGGCCAGCTCAATGCTCCTCTTGAGCGGCTTTAAAACCATCGACTGTCAGAATGATTACACTGGTAAGTGTGGTTCAATACTATTGTGTACTTACGTTCATGTAGAAGTGTGAATCGGTATCCATTTTGAGCAGAGATGGGCGATCGCACATTAGATTTGTTTATGGTTAGGACTGAGATTCATGACCTCATTTGCAACCTCAACAGCGCGAGCTGATCTGAGTGAGTTACGGCGGCTAAAGAACCTACTCCCACCCGAGTTGAAAAGCTGGGTAACTGTTGAAGGAACAACGGCAGTCAATCCTCCACTGATTACCTGTGAAGAACTAAGTCGAGATCAAGTGGAAATCCAGCTCGATTTGGTGAGGTGGGAGCAGTTGGCCCTTGACCAGAGAAACCTTCTGTTTTGGCATGAGGTTGCTCGAATTCAAAATGACACCATTCCCCGTGATGGTTGGGAAATGGCAGCTCTGGCAATCGGTCTGGGAGGTGCTGTTGGTGAATTATGGGTGCAAGATGGTGTTCTTTTGCTGCTTGCCCTGGCGCTCTGTGGTATTTCGGGCTGGCGTCTGTATCGTCGCAACAACCCCGAAAAAACTTTGGTAGAAGCGATGGATGCCGACCAAAAGGCGATCGCCCTTGCCACTCGTTTTGGCTATAGCTTGCCCAATGCATATAAGAGCCTGGGAAGTGCGCTCAAGTTTTTGATTGAACAAACTCCCAAAAAGAAAGAACGCAAGCGCTACGAGTCTCGATTGCAAGCATTGAAGAAAAGCGCAGCGAAGGCTAAAGCAAAAGCACAGGCTTCACGCAGCGACGTGATGTAAGTGTAAAAAACTTGCGTGAATGATAGAACTTTTAAGCTTCTGAAAGGTTCCTAAGGAATAGTAGAAGGGCAGTAAACGTCTCACACTGTAAGACGTTTACTGCCCTTCTGTCTAATGATGTTAGTGATGCATCAAGTTGATGATGCATCAAGACTCACGGCTTGGCAAAGTTCATGACGAGTGATTATGAATCCCGATTACGAACCGACTCAGGAACCCCAACAGGTGAGAGTCCGGCGATCGCCCTAAGATTCTGCGATCGCAAAAGTTCTACAAAACTGAGGCTGGGGCGACCTTCAATTTGAGCAACGGTTTCAATAG
>JAYKJC010000340.1:0-6155 GCA_035285885.1 Leptolyngbyaceae cyanobacterium
GAATGATTGCGGCGATCGCCACACGACTCATCAAAGATGTCAAAAGCGACCTGGTTGGCATCATGGATGAGTTTGGTGAACGCATTTATGAAGAGATGGACTATGTCAAAGAAGGGTTGAATGCCGAGAAATTTGCAGAACTTTACGGGCACCTTCCAGACATCTACGTTCCTACGATCTATTGGGAGTTTACGAACCGTCGGGTTCTGACCATGGAGTGGATTACGGGCACAAAGCTGACCAAGCCCGAAGTCATCCGTGCTCAGGGAGTTGATGCAGGTCACCTGGTTGAAGTTGGCGTGCAGTGTTCACTGCGACAGCTTTTGGAGCATGGCTTCTTTCATGCCGACCCCCATCCTGGAAATCTACTGGCGACCCCCGACGGGAAACTCGCCTACCTGGATTTCGGCATGATGAGCCAGGTCAAAGTTCCTCAGCGATACGGCTTACTCGAAGCCGTCGTACACCTCGTTAATCGAGATTTTGATGGCTTAGCCAGAGATTATGTGAAATTAGAATTCTTAAGCCCTGAGACCGATCTGACGCCCATCATCCCTGCGTTTGCCAGCGTATTCAACGATGCTCTCGGCGCAAGTGTCGCGGAGATGAACTTCAAGAGCATTACCGATCAGCTTTCAGAACTCATGTATGAGTATCCGTTTCGTGTGCCCGCTTACTACGCGCTTATTATTCGCTCTCTGGTGACTCTGGAAGGCATTGCCATCAAGGTTGACCCCGAGTTTAAGGTGCTGAGCAAAGCGTATCCCTATGTCGCGAAGCGACTACTGTCCGATCCCGCACCTGAGCTACGGACCTCTCTAAAAGATTTGCTATTTAAGGAAGGGCAGTTCCGATGGAATCGCCTGGAAAACCTGCTGCGTAATGCTCGCAACAGCCCAGATTATGATCTGAACGCGGTGCTGGGGCAAACCCTTGACTTTTTGTTCTCAGAGCGGGGGGCATTTGTTCGAGAGCAGTTGAGCACTGAAATCGTCTCTGCCATTGATGGGTTAGGACAGACCGCCGTTCAACGGATTGTGTCAGTGTTTGAGGGAGATTCTAAGCACGCACAGGCTGAGGCAAACGCGGGTCAGTCAGACAATCTCAAGCACATTATGCAGATTCTCGTGATCTTGCGCGATACGCCTGGGTTCGACCCCAAGACGGTGATTGAGCTGATCCCTCAATTGTTTAGCAAGCCTGAGTTTCATCAGATGAATCGCAGCATTGCCAGTCGGTTAGCTCAACGGGCGATCGCCCGCTTTATTCGAGAATTCTTCCTCAAGGATGAACTGGCAGATTCCCCGACCCAGTCCCCTCGAAAGCTTCCTGCTACGGCACAGGTGCGATGAATTCTGATTAGAATAGACTCCATATTGTGTGTCTTTCCCAGGCAGTACCTGTCATTGTTGTATGGCTCAAAACCCTCAGCCGCCGAAGCCGCCCAATCGTCCACAGACGATTCTTCACACCCTAACGCGGGTCGTTCAGGCTGTTCAGGCAAAGGTTGATTTTTCAAAGCTTTCTCTTAAACCGGGCGCAAAAGTGCCTGAATTGCGCGTGCATGATGAGAGTAGCCAAGGCTATCAGACCTATCCCCTCCTGGGTGAAGTCTACAAAGTTGGACGCAGCAGCAAGTGTGACATCGTCACCCAAAGTTCAATTGTCAGCCAACATCACCTGTCCATTCGAAAAAAAGACAGTGCTCAGCCGCGATCGCCCTTCATCATCAAAGATGAGAATTCTACGAACGGAGTTTTCTATGGCAAGCGTCGGCTTAAGAAGCCTTTCGAGCTGCGTCATGGCGATGTGCTGACCCTCGGCCCTCCCGAATTATCAGAATCAGTCGCATTGGAGTACTACAATCCTCCACCCGCGTACATCACTACCCTTCGGTATGGGCTCTATGGGTTCACAGGGGTGACTGCGCTGGTGGCTGCCTGGATTTTGGCCGAATGGCAGCGCATTCCTGTGCGTCCTCTCCCCCCGTCGGTTCAGGGTCCGGTGGTGGTCTATGCCCGAGATGGGGAAACGCCCCTGCGACAAACGAGGACTTCGACTCACGGTGAAATGCGCCGCTTGTCTGAGTTTTCCTCCTACCTCCCCAAAGCGGTGGTGGCCTCGGAGGATTCTCGCTACTACTGGCATTTGGGCGTTGATCCCCTTGGGATTGCGCGGGCATTGGTGACGAATATTCGAGGGGGAGAAATTCGTGAAGGCGGCAGCACCGTCAGCCAGCAGCTTGCCCGCAGCCTGTTTCGAGACTATGTGGGTACTGAAGATTCGGCCTCACGCAAAATTCGAGAAGCGATTGTTGCTCTCAAGCTAGAAACCTTCTACAGCAAAGATTACTTGCTGCTGATGTATCTCAATCGGGTGTTTTTGGGCAACGATCACTACGGCTTTGAAGATGCAGCTCAATTTTATTTTGGGAAATCAGCCAGCGATTTGACTCTGTCCGAAGCCGCAACCCTTGTAGGCATGTTGCCTGCTCCCAACAGCTTTAACCCAATTCAGGATTACGAAACGGCCATTGGCCTGAGAAATCGAGTCCTCAATCGCATGGTGATGTTGGGCATGGTCAGCCAGGAAGAAGCTCAGCAGGCTCGGCGATCGCGCATTGACATCAACCCCGAGGCTATTCAAGAATTACGGGGAACGCTTGCCCCTTATTTCTACGCGCAGGTGTTTAGAGAACTTGAAGACCTGTTGGGGCAAGATCTGGCGCGAGAAGGCAACTTTATTGTCGAAACCGCTTTAAGTCTTGACTTACAGAGCCAGGCAGAAGATTCGTTAACGAGTGCGATCGCCACCACAGGGCAGTCTCTGGGATTTTCTCAAGGAGCAGTCATCACCCTCGACATTCAAACAGGGGCTGTTGTGGCCTTGGTCGGAGGCACAGATTACCGAGAGAGCCAGTTCAATCGGGCGACCCAAGCCCAACGTCAACCGGGCTCCACCTTCAAGGTCTTCGCCTACGCAGCGGCTCTAGAACAAGGCATTTCCCCCAATCAGACCTTTGCCTGTAGTCCGTTAACCTGGCAGGGACAACAGTTTGCCGGATGTCGATCGGGCGGCGCTCCAGTGGATATGTATCGGGGAATGGCTCGTTCAGAAAACGTAGTCGCTCTCCGCATTGCCCAAGATGTGGGTCTCAATAGCGTTATTGAAATGGCTCGACGGCTGGGTATCCAGTCTCCCCTGATCCCCGCACCAGGACTCATTCTCGGACAGAGCGAAGTCTCTTTGATCGAGCTAACAGGGGCATTCAACGTATTGGCCAATGATGGAGTTAAAAATCCTCCTCACCTCATTACCCGAGTTTTGGATAGTAGTGACTGTTCTGAGCCCGGTAACCGTGAGAGTTGTCGCGTCATTTATGACAGTCAGTCCATTTTGACCCAAAATCAAGTGATCTCATCCCAGCTTGCCGATCGAATGACAGGGTTGCTTCAGGGGGTGATTCAAGGGGGCACTGGGCGGAATGCATATGTCGGAGTAGGGGAAGCGGGAAAAACGGGAACAACCGATGACAATGTTGACTCCTGGTTCGTCGGGTATATTCCCAGAATTGGTTTGACTACCGGGGTTTGGTTAGGGAATGACGATAATTCTCCGACGGGTGGGAGCAGTGCTCAAGCGGCTCAAATCTGGGGCCGATACATGAACCAAGTCGTTCAATGAGCTTGTGTTTTCCCCTGATTGACTGACAAAACTCTCAAAACCTTGATTCTGCCGTAGGATGGGTAAAGCCCTTTGGGCATGGCTTCGCTAGAGCGTAAGCGTAACCCATCAAAACCGTTGCCGATGTTGGGTTTCACTATGCTCAACGCCAACCTACACCAGAACTTTTGTCAGTTAACCAGTGTTTTCCCTTTTATGTCTTCGCTTGTGTCTCCTTCCTTCTGTGCCCTCTTTGATTTAGAGACACCTCCATATAGCTCTATGCGCGTTGGTTACGTACAGTTGTGGGGCACGCCGCGCCCCAGACAACTTTTTTGGTGCTTAACACGGTTACAAACCGCCATAAGTCGGTGGTCACTCTGTACTATACATCTGAAAGACCCTGAACTGTCTGCATCGCGGTCGATTTAGGGTCTTTCCAGTCTGGTTTTCACGGATGTCGAGAGACTGCAACGAGAGAACGAATCCATACCGAACTCGCAAGTGAAACACCGTCCTTTTTTCTTGCTTTATTGTTAAGCAAATCTCTAATCACCAATAATCATTAATAATGGAAGATGTGCTTCTAAACACATAAACTCAACTTGTATAGACCTCCTTTGTTACTATTTATCGACATTATTACTAAAGTTTGAATATTTAAAAATAAACTCAAATTCCTTTTATCTAGAATGCTGCCATTTGTGCGGAGATCAGTTATGATGGCAGCGAAATCTAGTTTGATGCGTGAGTACAGAGATTCGCCTTGCGGTTTTCCTGTCCTCTATCGCTGATTCTAGAGTGTGATTAGATTGACTGAATATTTGGTTTGGAGAAGACTGTGACAATTTACATCGGAAACCTGTCTTTTCAAGCAACTGAAGAAGACATTACAGAGGTTTTTGTTGAATATGGAGCGGTAAAGCGAGTTACTTTGCCGACGGACCGCGAGACCGGGAAAAAGCGAGGTTTCGCATTTGTCGAGCTTGAAAATGAGTCAGACGAAGATTCTGCAATTGAAGAGCTAGACGGTGCAGAATGGATGGGTCGCGAAATTCGTTTGAACAAGGCAAGACCTCGCGAACAGCGACAAGGTGGATTTTCACGTCCTCGCTCCGAATAATTAATGATCTTTTTATGATCTTCGGCGTTCTAGTCATCTGTGGATAGTTAAGTGGCTCCAACCTATGCAGGGAGATGCTTCTATCTACAGGTTGCATTATGGATCTGTCAACTTTAAGAATTAGGGTAAATCTCACAGGGTTTGCCCTGATTCTTAATTTTGATCCTGCCCTAGCGTTCGCGGAAGAATATGGCGTTCTTTGGGCGAAGACTCCAACGCTCGTAAAGCGAAGCCAAAAGCTTCTGCTAAGGCATTATGCGCGTTGATGACGTACGGTTGTGAAGGCTCACGCCTCACAGCTATTTTTGTGCGCCTTGCGGTCGAAATCCCCGATAAACAAGTAATATTGAAAAAACACTGACAGCTTTCACTGCATGCGCCAAGTTCGTTTACTGCTGTGGATAGGTGGCGCAGTTCTCGTGTTGGGAATAGCGCTCTGGTTGCTCGGAACGCTGACGCAGCTTTACACGGCGATCGCCGCAACCTCACCAATTCTTGCCAATTTTTTGCTCGGTCTTGTGTTGCTGGTGATTGGGGGACTGATTGGTCTGGCTGTCTACTACGGAATTTTATTCAGTCGTCCGGCTCGCCCAAAATCATCACAGACGATTGCACTACCCTCAGAGACGACCGATGTGGCAGAGGAAACTCTAGCGGCAGTGCAACGGCAAGTGGGGCAGATTCAAGATGATATTACACGGCAGGCATTGCTGGAGCGATCGCGCACTCTGTCTGAGGATGTGAATCGTCGTCACTTTCGTGTGGTCGTCTTTGGGACGGGATCGGCTGGGAAAACATCTATCGTAAATGCTATTCTCGGTCGATCTCCCGGCGACGTGGGGGCTGCCATGGGAACCACCGAAACCGCTCATACCTATCGATTTCGATTTAGAAACTTGGACGGTGACATTCAGATTACCGATACGCCCGGACTCTCAGAGGCAACGGTCATGGGCACTGAACGAGAGCAGCAGGCCCGACGCATGGCCACTGAATCAGATCTGTTAATTTTTGTAGTGGACAATGATCTGCGGCAGTCTGAATATGAGCTTCTCCAGCAACTCGTTTCTATCGGGAAGCGCTCGATTCTCGCGTTCAACAAGATTGATCTCTATCCAGACGATGATTTGAAGCTCATTCTGGCTCAATTGAGACGCCGAGTCGGCGATATTTTGTCGAGTGATGATGTGGTGGCGATCGCCGCTCATCCTCAGCCAATTCTACAGCCAGGGGGCGATCGCCAACGTCCTCGGCCTTATGTTCTACCGTTGCTTCGGCGCATCTCCACCATTTTGCGAGAAGAAGGCAAAGATCTAATTGCAGACAACATCTTGCTTCAAGCCCAGCAACTCATCGACGACGCCCACCA
>JAYKJC010000341.1:0-5403 GCA_035285885.1 Leptolyngbyaceae cyanobacterium
ATTGGTGCTGTTGCCGTCCCAAGAGGAAGCTGACGAACCGTTTCGAGAACTGGATGCGCTGCTCCCAAAGGATGAGCGGGATGAACCGGATGGATCGGATGAATCGTACTGCCAGCTACTCCCGCCCGATGCGGGTGGAGCCGATGACGGATGGCCGGAGGAGGGATAACCGGAGGAGGGATAGCCAGAAGAGGGATAGTCCGACGAGGGATAGGTCGGGGCAGCCGCTTCTCTCGCCATGCTGGATGAGGCGATCGCCCTCGTTTTTTCTTCCTTCTGGCGATCGTGATTCTGATAGTACCGATAGTAGCTGGAGTAGTCGTAGACCCGTGTGGTGTGTGCCTTGATGCCGTTGGCGATCACCCCCAACATGGTGACGGGCGACAGCTTCACCTCATCCAGGGCTCGACTAATGGCAGAACGGTCGGTCTTGCCCAACCCCGCCACCATCACCATGCCGTCGGTATTTGCCGCCACCAGACTACTGTCTGAGAAGCCGATGATGGGCGGCATGTCGTAGATCACCAGGTCATAGGAGTCCTGGAACTGCTCCATAAGGGTCTGCATGCGCCGGGATGACAGCAGCTTCACCGGATCAGGTGGCACAGGCCCCGCCGTAATCACATCCATGTTTTCGTCCAGGGGCGAGAGCTGGACTACATCGCGAACATGGAACGATTCAGAAATCAGGTTGCTCAGTCCGCGAATATTTGGCAGTCCCAGTCGGACGTGGTGTTTGGGCGATCGCAAATCGGCATCCACCAGCAACACCCGCTGACCCATCACCGCCGCCGCTCGCGCCAGATACATCGCCAACGTTGACTTGCCTTCACTGGGAACCGCAGAACTCACTACCAGTGACTGAATGGGGGTGTCTGTCCCCAAAAATCGAATGTTGGTGTAGAGGGAGCGGAACGCCTCATGGAACATGGACGCCTGGAAGGTGGTGCGGGGTTTCTTGCCATTGGCAGAGGCGGGCACCGCCGTATCACGGGCACTGTTGAGACTCTTTGCGGGTTCCGCTCCCTCCAACACCTCTTCCAAGGTGGGGTGATACGGAATAATCCCCAGCAGCGGCAGTTGAGTGGCGCTCTTGAGTTCTTCCGGTGAGTGATACACCTGGTCGAGCTTTTCAACCAGCAGAGCAGCGGCTCCCCCCAAGGCCAGTCCAGAGAGAATGCCTAAAATCAGATTACGAGGAATGTTCGGCGAAATGGGGACGCGGGACGTGCGAGGTTCGGCAATCAACTGCCAGGGAATCGACTTCTGAGCGGCGTCGATTTGCAGGGTTTCCCGTGTGGTGAGGAAGCGGTTGAGGCTTTCAGTGGCGATAGACAGCTCGCGCTGCATATCCGCATATTGCCGAGCCAGCGACGGAACCAGGGCAAATTCCTGCTTCAAGCTCTGCTCCACCTGGGCGAGGGTCTCGCTTCGCGCCTGGAGCATCTGGACGCTGTTCGCGGCATCGATGAGTTGCCGACCCAGGTCAATGGAGGTAGGCGTCAGGTTTCCGTCCACACTCTCGCTGGGGCCGACGGCAAAGCGTCCTTCCAAAATATCCACGGCTTCGGCTTCAAGGACAGGCAGTAGATTATCCCGACGTTCTCGCAACGCCTGAATTTGGGGGCTGTTGGGCTGGTACTTGGCTGAATCAACCGCCAGTTGAGCCTCTAGTTCTTGCACTTGATTGAGTAGAGACTGATAGCGGGGTGATTCGCTCAATGTGGCGGCGGCTAAGGCTTCTTCTGGAGAGACATTGAGCTGATCTTGTAAGTTCTGAAAGAGCGATCGCGCCTGAGAAAGTTCGGTTTGGAGTTGCTGGCGCTCATCTTCGACCCCGCTGATCAGTTCAGATAAGTCGTCGCCCCGGCTGTTGGGGTCGAGAATGCTGTATTGCTGGCGGAAACGCTCAACCTGCACCTGTAAGCTATTGACGCGATCGCGCAATTCTGGCAACTGATCATCAACGAACTGAATCCCCTGGTTCAGACTGGCCTGCCGTTGATCGAAGCTATACTCCAGGTATTGCTGGGCCGTTTCTTCAAGAATGTCCTGAATTTTTTGAGTTTCAGGGCCTCGGTAGCTCACCTGCAAAACCTTGGTTTCGCGCAGTCGATTGATCGATAAGTGTTCGGATACGTCCTCAACTCGCAAATTGGGGTACGTTTCTTGGAGTTCTTGCACAATGGGCTGGAGCAGGGCAGAACTCTGTAACACCTCAATCTGAGTGTCGTAGTCAACCGTTGTTCCCAATGCGCTGCGTTCCTCCAGCAGCAGTTCTTGAGATGGATTGGATTCATCGACCGACTCAATCAAAACCCGAAATTCTCCCCGGTAGATCGGGGTTCGGGTCAGGGTCCATCCCCAAAAGGCAGAGGCGACCGTAATCGCAATGCCCGCAATAATCCACCCTCGTCGCCGCACGATTCGGATGAGTTGCGTGAGATCCAAATCATCATCGTCTTGCTGCAGCCAGGGTGCATTGGGCACAGGAGCAAACTGAGCGGGTGGATAGGCTCCATGTTGAGAGGATGGTTCGTTGATCTGTGTTGGCATCTTAATCCCTGAAATCTTATTGAGATGATTGCGTCAGTGATGAACGGCAATGGTAGCCGAGGCAGTGAGCCATCAATAAAATAGGCTCTCTTACTTTATTCAGGGGGGAATGCCGAAACCCGTAAGGTTGAAAAAATAGGCTACAGTTGGGGACTATAGCAATCCTAAATGAAATGTGAGAGGTGGGGCGGGCTGAGTACTTGTTTAGCGTATTTCTTGTTCCCAGCGTCTCGCTGGGAACGCCCGCGAGAGCCTCTGGCTCCCCTTCAAATGGAGCCAGAGGCTCCCGCAGCGGTTCCCTGCCAGAGTCAGGGAACCAGAAACAGCTGGGGATCACACCGCCTCGCTAAACAAGCAACGGGCTCAGTCCGCCCCACTTCTCACATTTCATTTCACAAATCATTTAGGAACACTATATAGAGGGCAATAGAGGGCAGGCTTGCGCTTAAAAGACAGTGCCGTCGCTCGAAATTTGGATGGGAGGAACACCGCCCGGACGCCGCTCTGCGGCGATTTTGCGGCCTGCGCTCCAGCTCCCGCCCTGCAACACACAGGCTAAGGGCAACTGTTCTGCGGTGAGGGTGAGTTTCTGACGAATGCGTTCGGCGAGGCGATCGAGCAGAATGACTGTGAGCGATCGCCACTCTACAATCACACTCGACTCAGGAGAATGCGTCTGCTGCGTCACCGCCTCATGTTTGGGCTGCAACACTCCAAAGTCAATGAACAAGCCGCCATTGCGGTATTCGGGCAACCCCGTCAAGCTATCGAGATCATTAATCGTCAGCCCACCCTCCGCCAGGGGTTCGAGCAGCGAGTAGGTGAGCCACTGAGAAAGTTTGTGAAAGGGAACCAGATGGCTACCCGGTGAGGTTTTCGGGAGCGCCGGATGGGGCCACACGTCCCCCAAGTTCACTCCCTCAAGGATGACTCGTCCCGGCCAGATGGAGCTAAACCCTTCGAGCACCGCACTGAGAACAGCTTCGGCAGGCAGGGTGTGAGTTGGGTGATGAGCCACCAGATAATCCAGCAAATATCCGGGTCGAGCTACAGACGGCTGATCTGGCTCCCTGATTTCCCCAGGCTGAAAGATCTGAGGAGACTGGAGCAGGGCGTCTCCCAGATGATGGAGGAGGTGAAGGCGACCGTCGAGCCCGACGAGGGGATTGTCGCGGCTGACCTGAAATCCAGCGGCGAG
The DNA here is from genome assembly GCA_035285885.1 of Leptolyngbyaceae cyanobacterium. Classification (GTDB taxonomy): domain Bacteria; phylum Cyanobacteriota; class Cyanobacteriia; order CAKZMO01; family CAKZMO01; genus JBCCWF01. The sequence goes on from JAYKJC010000341.1 coordinate 3,755, forward strand.
GTCGTCAAGGGTGAGGGAACGCAATTTCTCGGCATCCACCCGCAGAGGATGATCAGGGTCGCTGGAGAAAGCTCCATTGCAAAACATGTGGAAACTGGCGATCGCCAACCCCTCCGAGCGACTCCAAACCCCATCGGTGTCTGGTTCTCGGTAACTCCAATCTTTGCCTGCCCCTGCATCCAGCAAGACGCTCACAACGGCCAGGTCGATTTTGATGCGGGCCTGTTCGGGCGGTGAATACGGCTGAATAGCGTTCTGAAAAGCAGCCATTCGGCTAGCCGTGCCCACTTCGAAATGACGCCATCGACTATGAAACGGAATCTTTGCGTCTGGGTAGGCGTGCTGTGTCACCTGAATCACGTACTGGGCAGTCTCGTCTAACTGATCGAGATGACAACTGAAATGCTCAAGATCGCCGACCAGTGCAAGGTTAAAGAGTTGACTGCATCGCTCTCGAATGGCAAGGGGCGATCGCAAATACTGAATGACATCTGCCTGAATGACATCTGGGATCGAGGTGTTTGGAGAAGACGATGCTGCACTCACAAAAAGGTTCTGCCCTGTATCAAGTCTGTATCCCGTCACTCGCCATCATAAAGCATCAGATGTCTTTTCAGATGTCTTTCAAAGATGTCACTTCATGGTCATTTGAACGCTATCAGCATTCGACCTAACCCATCATGACGCGGTTGTACAAAGACACACACATGGCAGGTACTAAAATCACAAGCCCAACCAACATAATCGTTTGAATGTCCATATATTTGCACCATTGAGACTAGAAGTGATGATTCGTTACCCTAATCGTGCCAACTAGGGACTCCCTAGAGTTCAGAACATGCACGGGAAATAAGTCTCGCATATGTTTACTAAACTCAATTCATATAAGTGTAAATGCTCGGCATGAGTAAAATTGCTCATTCTTAACAAAACCTTATGGAAACCGAAACGCTTGAATTTTCGGTCGCTGGGGGTGAGAGGGGGATGGACGCGGCGTTAATAAAGGTTAATGAGCAAGGGCGAAGAGAAGAGACCAAGGGTGAAGCGTAAAGGTGGACTGACACCAGCAATCCTCATGATGGAAAGTCAGGGGGCAAAGAGGACTGAACATTCTTTGTTAAGATAAGCAAATAGTTCAACATCATTTACAGGCAAGGGTTTTAGGCATATGGACGCGATGGAGTTTTTTCAGCGCAGTGCAGGTCGGTGGCGATCGCAACGGACGACCCATCATCTTCCTTTTCGACGCTCTGAAACAGGGGACTCCGACATTTTTGTAGAAAGCTTGCCTGCGGATCATCCCAAAGTGGTTGAGATTTGTGAGATGCATGACATCGACGCATCGCTGGCGGTGGGGGGTGCCTATGTAAAGTGGGAAGGCTCCATGGCGTGGGATCGCGAAGGCGAAAATCATGCGGGCAATACGGTGTTTGCTCTTGTGCCCGATGCGGACAATCCAAATGCGGGTCGCCTCATTCGTGAACGGGGCTATGCGGAAATTACGCCTGTGGTGGGGCGCTATGAGACGGGCGACGATGACAGCCTGACGCTCATCACCGAGTATGAAACGATGAGTTCCATCGAGCGCTTTTGGTTTGTGACGCCGGATTTACGCTTTCGATCCAGCACGGTCAAGCGCTTTGGCGGGT
>JAYKJC010000342.1:0-7481 GCA_035285885.1 Leptolyngbyaceae cyanobacterium
ACCTCCACTCCTGGAATTCAGTCAGGAATCCCACGAAATGGAGATAGATGGGCTATCCCAGGATTTAGTATCCAATAACAGTGTTTGGGCTCCCAAAGTGATGAGAGGCGGCAAAGCCAATGATGACCTCTTGGGCAGCGGTGCGCAAGACTGGCTCAGCGGAGGCCAGGGCGAAGACCATCTTAAAGGTAAAGACGGTAACGATCTGCTCAGAGGAGGCAATCATCGGGATGTGCTACGCGGAGGGGCAGGAACCGACATCTTCGTTGTCCAAGATAAGCATGGCTTCGATGTCGTGCGAGATTTCACTGATGGCGAAGATAGGCTTAAGCTCAGTGGTCAGCTCTCCTTGGGTCAATTAACTTTTACTCAAAAAGGTGATCATACCTTAGTTAAAACAGATAACACCCGACTTATGGTGTTGCGTAATGTTGCTTCTGAGCTGATTACGGATTCCGATTTTATCTAACTTAAGACAATGCTAATGTTTCGATACACATTAGCATTGTCCTTGCCTCCACGTTTGGGCAATATGTGATTGATGCTAGCGTGGGTGCGATCGCCCTCTGTCTTGCATTAGCTAAGAATTTTGACGAAACCTACTGAAATAAAGAAAAGAGCTATCTCATGAATATCCTAAGAAAGTCGTACTTACCTTTTTCCATCTCTGTCGCTATGGTTCTGTCCAATGGACTTCTGTTGTTTTCCACGACATCTTCTTCTCTTACTCCCTCACCATCTTTCATGACAAGTCAGAACGATGATCCAAGAGGAGCCTTCCCTGGGCCATTACGGGGAGGTGGAAGTCGAAACACTGATTTACCCTCATTCGACCCCTTTCAAGACTCAACTGATGATGGTGATCATAGCAGCTTAATCAGTTGATTACAGCGATTTGCAATCGCGTTAAGCACAAGTACAGTTGTGTGGATCGCAACGCGCCCCACACAACTGTACTTAACCAACACACGTAGCGTTATAAATGTATCCGTATCGATTACTAATTGATTACTAGTAGATAAGTTTTGGAGCAAAAACGATGACTTTTCGTCTATTCATGACATCCCTGTTAGGTGCAGTTTGCTTAAGTATGGTATCAAGCTCACATAGCATCGCCCAAACCCCAACTCCTATTTCTTCGTCTGATGAACCTGGAGATGCGGTTACTTCGGTTATAACTACGAACTTTGCCCCAAGTAACAACGGCGTCCCCAGCGATACTGTGGGTGGAGGGTCTCGCAATAGTGGCATGTGCCCAACCAACTCAGATAGCTACGGGACACGGCTGACTCCAATTGTCGCTGATAATAGTCAGAATTTAACAACTCTTGAACGTCCGTCTGTTCTGGTACATATCCAAAATGAGTCGGTGAGTCAGCTTTTCCTGAGCGTCAAAGACGAACAAGGAAACTATGAATATCAAACATTGGTATCGATTCCTGAGGAATCTGGTATTCTCAATATCACTCTTCCCGATGATGCACCACCGCTGGTCATCGGAAATACGTACCAATGGTCGTTAGTTATCGTTTGCGGAGAATCATTACGTGCGGATGATCCCCTTGTCCAAGGATTGATCCAACGGGTTGAGGGCACCGCAACGGGGCAAGGAGCATCAATGAATCAAGTTGTTGAGTACGGTAACCTCGGGGTTTGGTACGACACCATTGCAACCCTCGCAACTATTCGACAAGCCCAGCCTGAAGATGCTGAACTTTTATCCATGTGGAATCAGCTTTTAACAGAAGTAGAACTCGATGAGCTGGGTTCTGCGCCTTTAATTTTCTAACCAGCAATTTTGTCTGGTTTGGGAACTGGTGCTCTCCCGACGAGAAAACTTCAGTTCCCAAACGGGTCGTTGATTCACGTCATCCCTATCATCGAGAAGGAGCGACTAAAGGGGCAAGCTGTCCCTCCGTTGCTCCTTTTTGAAAGCATGCAAGGGAATATTGCAGCCCTGTAGCTTTCGATTCGTTTATGAATTCCTGCATCTCCGGGGTTTCATACACATTTAATGTCATGGCACGAAAGCAACAGGCTATGTAGGCGTTTTTTTATTTATAAAAATGATTTTGGCGTCGTGAATATGAATCCTTCTCCTTGGGCATGCTGAAGGAAGATGCCAAGGTATTCAGCCTGTTGCCAGGTGTAGTTTCTAAATGCAGATTAAACTCTTATCGAGAGCATTGAAGCCTCGTCCATCATTCTCACTGTCACTGATTGTGATAGCTAGCGTTTTTGGCCTGAGACTTCTTGGGATATTTGAACCTTTAGAATTATTGCTGCTTGATACTTTCTTTAAGCTGCGTCCACGGGAATTAGTAGAATCTCGAGTTGTTATCGTTACAATTGACGAGGCAGATTTACAGGAACTTAGACAGTGGCCAATCTCAGATGAACGACTAGCAACGTTGTTGAAGAATCTCAACGCTCAGAATCCCCGCGTTATTGCTTTAGACATCTATCGAGATTTTGGCATTGAGCCCGGTTCCGAAGAACTTTTAGAGATTTTTTCATCATCTCCAAATCTGATTGGGATTAAGCAAGTTGGTGAAACTCCGATCGCCCCGCCAGAGGAACTGGCTCGAAGAAATCGGGTGGGTTTCTCGAACCTTCTTCTTGATGCAGATGGGAAAGTGCGCCGCGCTCTTTTAGCCGTTAATCAAGATGATGAACTTTTGTACGGATTAGCCACCTTCTCAGCCCTTGAGTACTTGCAACACGATGGCATCATTCCGATCCATCGAATCTCTAACCAGGATGTCGTTAAGCTAAACGATACAGTCTTCTCAAGGCTAACTCAGTTCGCAGGAGGCTATGGTATTTTCAATACCTTAGGCTATCAAATCCTATTGAACTATCGTAAACCTGCCGGAACGTTCCAAAGCTTATCTATTATTGATGTACTTGAAAATCGCATTCCGACAGACTTGGTGCGCGATCGCATCGTTTTTATTGGTGTGACAGCCCCTAGCCTGAATGATACGTTTTTGACACCTTATAAAGGTAGCAATTTATCTACGAATTCGCGTTCAGCTGGAGTCGAAATTCATGCGCAAATTGCCAGTCAGATTTTGAGTGCAGTTTTAGACGATCGCCCTCTCCTGAAACCAATGTCCATCCTGGTCGAGGGACTGCTTATCATTGGAGCCACGTTGACTAGCTCTACGTTAGTCGTAGTGCTTTTAAAGCCTCATCAAAGTAGACATAGCTCCATTATCAAGAACGTCTTTTCTGCATTGGTTGTGATTGGAGGAGTGGCCACAGTCGCTAGTTATGGAGCTTTTCTCTTAGGATGGTGGGTTCCCGTAATGTCGTTGATCGCTGCAGTCGTATCTACAACAGCATTAGGTACAACCTGGCAAAGTCAAGTTCTTCACCGATTGGCCTATTTAGATGAATTGACGCAAATCCCGAATCGACGCTGTTTTAATTCTTATATAGAAGATCAGCTATCTTCTGAAATAAACCTATCAGTTGTGCTGTGCGATATCGACTATTTCAAAAATTTTAACGACACGTATGGACACCAACGGGGAGATGATTGCTTAGCTCAAGTTGCTCAGGGTTTACGAAAAGCAATACGACCGTCAGATTTTGCGGCCCGCTATGGAGGAGAAGAATTCATTGTGCTTCTTCCTCACACCAATTCAGAAGTTGCTTTGCAGATTACTGAACGCATGCGACGTACCATCAAATCATTGGAGATCCCCAATCAAACCTCTGATGTCAGCGACTTTGTGACCTTGAGCTTTGGTGTGGTCAATCGATATGACTCAGGACTCGAAACATCGGAAAAGCTGATCGAAGCAGCTGACAAAGCACTATACGAGGCAAAAAAAATAGGGCGCGATCGCGCTTGCTGCTTTGACCCATCGTTTGACTAATCATACTGATCATGAAGATGCCGTCCCTTCTGGTTGCATTCTCTCTAACCTGGGGAACTCTGAGCAACGAAGGCGTGCATTAGCAGTTGATTCAATGATTTACGATTTACAACGTCAAACCTCATTACTCCCTAGAAATTAAGCATCCATTGAAGCTCTGAGCCTTCTAACGAAGAAGACTCAGAGCTTCAATGATTTTTTCTTCGAGCCACCGGGAAACTCAACAATTCTTAATTTTTGAATTGAAAAATTGGGGCTTATGCGGACTGTCAGTATAAGTAGTAGTAGAAGGTTAAATCATTTATCATCCGTCTTTTCATCATCAGTGTGACCGGAGAATCTTCGATGACTTCAGAATTCAACCCATCTACCTATTGCAACCCTGCACTGGAAGATGCTTGGCGTCGGTTTGGCGACTTCGATAAGAATGCCAGTCTTGCTCAAAAGCGTTTTCTCAAGCAGCGAAAGTGGATCACAATGCTCGGTGTGATTGTGACTACTTTGGCAGTACTTGATCTATTGCTCGAAAACAGTCTCACTGAAGGGCATTGGTTTGCCCAGTGGCTTCAGTCTCTCTTTCCAGGGCAATTTCAGTTTATTCAGGCATGGGTTGGAAACATCCTCAATTTAATTATCATCATCATCCCCATTCTGATTAGCATTCTCGTAGCCGGGGCGGTGAAGTTTAACATGGGCATTAGCTGGGTGATGCTGCGAAGTGCGGCGGAGTCCATCAAGCACGAAATTTTTCGGTATCGGACTCAAGTGGGCATTTACAGTCCTGACCATGTTCCTCCCTCTGGCAAGCCTGAAACTCGTGATGTCACATTGGCACGACGCATTAAGCAAATTGGCAAGCGAGTGATGGAAACTCAGGTCAACATGTCTGAGTTAGAAATTTACGATTACAAGAAGGAAGGGCTTCCTCCCGTTTATGGAGTGGCTCCCGGAGATGATGGCTTTTCAGACCTGACGCCGGAACAATATATGCACTGGCGTATTGAAGATCAGTTTGATTATTACCGCAGCAAGGCCAAGCGGCTCGCGAGAGAACTCCAGCGGTTCCAGTGGTCGATTTATATTATTGGGGGACTGGGAACGTTATTAGCCGCTGTGCAGATGGAAATTTGGGTAGCGGTTACGAGTGCGGTTGTTGCTGCGCTGGGTAGTTTCTTAGAATTTAAGCGGGTTGAGACCAATCTCATTGGCATGAACCTTGCTGCTTCTGATTTGTATGATATTCGGGCCTGGTGGCGGGCATTATCAGACTCGGCGAAGCAACAAGCCTCTAACAAGGCTACCTTGGTGAAAAGTGCTGAAGGCATCATCCAAGGCGAAAATGCAAGCTGGCTTACAGAAATGCGTGATGCCCTCTCTGAAGTCTACGGCGATGAAGACAGTGAAGACGACAACGATAACATTGCTGTTTTACCTGAAACGGTTGTTGAGAATTCTGCCTCTACTGCCACTGCAACCTCGGCATTGGATTTGAAAGGCGAGGGCGGAAGCTGGCTGTCGATGATGCAGTCTACTCTGGCGGAGAAAGACGTGTCTGCCCCGTCGAGTTCGGAGCAAAGCGATTCAGTGGGAGACGCCTATACTGACAGCTCGGTGGAGTCAGAGATTAGGGCAGAGGAGGATGTGACTGCCTATGGAGACATCCCCGATGATGGGGCAGTTTACGATGATTCTCCCTATGAAGAGGCGATCGCCAGCGACTCTAGTTACACCTTTGAGAGCGACTCTGATTACGAATTTGAAGGTGTTGTCAGTGAGGACACGTCTTATGACGAAGCGTTTACGGGTGATGATGATTCACTAGATGAAGAGCCTTTATTTGGTGATGAAGCCATCATGGATGAGCCAATGATGGAGGGCGATCGCCCCACTTCCGAGTCCCATGAAGAACCCATAGGATTGGAAGATACCCTGCCGGTAGATGCGAGTGATGATTGGCTCGATACGCCGACAACCCTGGATGATTCAATTGATTCCATCCTTAACGAAGACACATCAGACGACTCTGATGATGAAGATATATCTCCATTTTCTATTGAATCTGAAAATGGCTTTGTCACCTCTGATGGGGGTACAACACTCTCAGATGGACAGGAAAATGGAGCCTCTGTTAATGGAGCCTCTGTGTTTGATGCGGCTCTTCAGATGGATCTGCCCGATGGCTATGAAGAAGACCTTAAGGTATTCTCTGATCCGCTGGCTGAAGAATTTGCCCCTGCTCCATTTGAGAGAGTTGCAGGTGATAAGCCTGAGGATGACGATGATGAAGACGAGGACTTTCAGTCGAATCTGTCAGACCTGGGTGAGTTTGTCATGACACCGTTTCAGCGGGCGTCAGGAGACAAGCCTGAGGATGAAGACGACGAAGACGATGATCTCCAGTCGAATTTGTCAGATTTAGGGGAGTTTGTCATGTCGCCGTTTCAGCGAGAGCCTGGGGATGTGCCTGAAGCTGAGCGGGAGAACTCTGAAGGACAAACGGTTTAAGGGCATATCCGTTTTGGGGGTGGTGGCGGGCTGCGCCCACCACCACCCCCAAAAATGCGTAAATCCTAATAGTTTCCTATTTCTTGGATGAGAAGGCTTTTGAGAATTCCCGCTTGAGCGACTGAATCGTGTTGGCTTTCCGTTTGCGCTGCTTAAACAGGTTGGCTATGCGTTCTTGGAAGGCGTCAACGTAGGTAAAGATGACAGGTACCACGACGAGCGTTAACAGCGTTGATGTGGTGAAGCCACCGATAACGGCGATCGCCATAGGACTGCGAACTTCTGACCCTGCTCCAAGTTCCATTGCAATTGGCAGCATTCCGGCAATGGTGGCGAGCGCTGTCATCATGATGGGACGGAGACGGGAGATTCCTGCTTCCAACGCCGATTGCGCTCGCGACTTTCCTTCTTCTTTATTCATCAGCGCATAGTCCACCAGCAGAATGGAGTTCTTGGTAACGATGCCCATCAACAGCACAATCCCGATGAGGGCAAAGAGCCCCAGTTCTTTTTGGGTGACGAGTAAGCCCAGCAGCGCACCCCCGATGGACAGAGGTAGCGCCACCATAATGGTTAGCGGATGTAAGAAGCCGTTATAGAGCAACACCAGAATCGCATAGATACAGAAAATAGCCGTTCCCAGGGCTAGGCCAAATCGACTAAACACATCCTGCATGATTTCTGCATCGCCGGAGGGCTGCTGGGAGACGCTGTCGGGTAAGTTCTGAAAGGCGGGCAGCTCATTTACCGCAGTAAGAGCATTGCCGAGGGAAATGTCCTGTAGGTTAGCTCCGAGGGTGACCTGACGAGAGCGATCAAAACGGTCAATCTGGGCGGGACCGGAGCCGAGCGTAATATCGGCCACTGCCGTAAGAGGAACAAGACTTCCAGAAGTACTAGGTACGCGCAGATTGCGGATGGTGTCTAGATCATTGCGGGCGTCTGGATTGATTTGCACCCGGATGGGGATTTGGCGATCGGGGAGGTCAAATTTTGCCAGGTTGGCTTCGATGTCTCCCAACGTGGCCAGAGATGCGGTGCGGGCGATCGCCTGCACCGACACGCCGAGATCCGCTGCTCGTGAAGGAT
>JAYKJC010000343.1:0-17941 GCA_035285885.1 Leptolyngbyaceae cyanobacterium
ACCCATCAAACCCCCGTCAAAGAACGCCATGAGATTCTTAGCCGTTTTCGAGACGGCACCTATCGCACCCTCGTAGCGTCCCATGTGCTCAACGAAGGTGTCGATGTGCCTGCGGCAAGCGTCGCCATTTTGCTCTCAGGTACCGGGTCAACGCGAGAATACATTCAGCGCTTGGGGCGAGTCTTGCGAAAGGGATCGGGCGATAAAGTTGCCCGACTGTATGAAGTGATCGCTGAAGAAACCGCCGAAGAAGGCGTCTCCAAGCGCCGCCGAAAGAAGACTAAAAAACCGACCGCTTACCCGGTGCTTCCCTTTCAAGGAACGCTATCTTCCTACAAAGCCGCTGAGTCTGATGATGGCCCTTACACTGTCACTCACCCTGAGGAGGAGGAGCCTTAAGAATCGCATGTAAGAGTTGCATTTAAGAGAATTGCTATGGCTCGAACGCTCTACTACACGCCGCGATCGCCCTATGCCCGCAAAGTGCGCATTGTGATGGCTGAGAAGAATTTGTCCTGCACACTCATCGACACCGATGTGAAGCAAAAGTCACCGGAGTTTCTGCGGCTCAATCCCATTGGCAAAATTCCCGTGTTTATCGACGAGAACGGCCTGATTTTCTGGGATTCGACCTTGATTGTGGAATATCTCGAAGAAACCTATCCTGATTCCCCGTTCTATCCGACAAATCCGTTGGAGCGGTTACGGTGCAAACAAGGCGAAGAATTGGCCGACAGCCTCACCGACGCCATCGTGGCGCTTTCTTACGAAGTGCGAAAAGGCACAGATGCAAATGCGCAAGTGCAGGCGCATCATCAGCAAAACGTCGATCGGATGATGAGCGTGTTTGAGCAGCAGTTGAGTCAAGCTCAATATTTGCTAACCAACAACTTGACGATTGTGGATGTGGCCGTCATTTCTGGCTTGGGATATTACACGTTGCGTTGCGGAGACGAATGGAGCAGACACTTTCCTGCGATTGCGGAGTGGGGCGATCGCCTCCATCAGCTCCCTTCCATTCAGTCAACGATCCCTTGATTATCATAGCGATGCTTTTATGCAAGCGTTTTATTATGCAGGCGTTTTATAGAGAGAACGGGCAAAATTCAAGACTTGTTCCTGTCTTTCTTGAGGTAGCTTTTCCATCATCTCTACAAGACGATCGGCCAATGGAACCCAAGACTTTGCTGTATTTTTCCAAACAACAATAAATTGATCGGTTGTGAGGGATTTACTCCTATTATGGACACATCTGCTCGATACCGCTGTCCATATTTCATCAAGAACTGTTGGTACTGCCTCTGCATCCATCACTTTGTCCTGAACTTGTTTCAAGAGTAGCTGATAATTTTCACGCGTAAAACCAAGATATTTTTGAAAGGCTATGGCTTTATCTCGTCCCCTTAAACTTTCTAAGTCAAGGGCGTAGCTCGTGAGTTTACGAGGATCGATAAAAATTTGGCTGACAATATCTTTGAGTCTCACAACCCCTCGCTCTACGATTCGCTGATGGACGTGCGACTGAACATCATCACTTTCTAAAGGATGCCCCAATCAGCTACATCACTTCTTCTTTCAAGGAAATCGCTGTGGAAGTCCAGTTGTCATCGCCATAACATCCGAAATCCAAAATCTAAAATCCCAAATTTCATGCTTTACGCCCAGTTCCGGTTCTACGGTAACCTCAACTATTTTTTGCCTCCCGAACGTCGTCAAACCCCTTTTGAGCATCGCTTAAAAGAACAGGGTTCAGTCAAAGACACCATCGAAGCCATTGGGGTGCCCCATCCAGAAGTCAGCTTGATTTTGGTGAATGGCGAGTCCGTGAGTTTCAGCTATTTGGTGCAAGGGGGCGATCGCATCAGTGTCTATCCTCAGTTTGCTCAACTGGAGATTGCATCCCTTTCCCATGTGCAGCCACCCCCACCCGATCACATCCGTTTTGTGCTGGATGTGCATCTCGGAAAGCTGGCGACCCATCTGCGGATTCTGGGGTTTGATGCGCTGTATCGCAATGATTATGACGATAAGGAACTGGCGGCGATCGCCAGCCAGGAACATCGTATCTTACTCACTCAAGATCGAGGGTTGCTGAAGCGCAGCATCGTCACCTACGGCTATGCCGTGCGTTCCGATAATCCTGAAGTGCAAGTGCAGGAAGTGTTAGAACGGTTTGACCAGAGGTTATAGCGCTATGCGCGTTGATCCAGTACGAGAATGTGGGGCATGGCACGCCACACATTCCCATTTGTGTACTTAATGCGGTTGTACACCGCCACACAGGACTGGTAAGTGTGTTTCACCAAAGAACAGGGTATAACTTAATTAATATAGGACTTACGCATTTCTGGGGGTGTCCGCCGCCGCCCGCTACCCCCAGAAATCCATTAGATATAGAGGACTTGCGTAAGCCCTATGATAGAGAATGAGTTAATCGAGTTCAGGAGGACTCTCGCACTATGTTTTTCCATCCGTCTTACCTTCTGCTGATTCCAGGGATGCTTCTCATGTTTTGGGCACAAAGCCAAATTAGAGGAACCTATCGGAAATATTCGCAAATTCAATCCAGTATGGGCATGACGGGTGCGCAGGTGGCCCAAACCATCTTGCATAAGATGGGGATTAATGACGTTAGCGTTGAACCTGTCGCAGGTGAATTGACTGATCACTACGACCCAAGCGCAAAGGCCGTCCGTCTCTCTCAAGGGATCTACGGTTCTAGTTCTCTTGCCGCCGCCGCCGTGGCAGCTCATGAATGTGGGCACGTCTTGCAAGACAAGCGGGGCTATAGCTTTATGAACATTCGAGCAACGCTTGTGCCAGCGGCTAATCTGGGATCTCAGATTGGTCCTCTCTTGGTCATTGGTGGCATTTTCCTCAATTTCCTGGGGCTCATCAATATCGGTATCATTCTCTTTGCCGCTGTGATTCTATTTCACGTTGTGACGCTACCCGTCGAGTTTGATGCGTCTCGTCGTGCGCTACAGCTTACGAATGAACTGGGTATCCTCCAGGGTGATGAGCAAAAGGGTGCACGAGCAGTACTTCAGGCGGCGGCTTGGACCTATGTCGCAACAGCTCTCTATGCAGTATTGCAGCTTGTGCAGTTGATTCTGATTTCTCAGAGCCGTCGTTAAGGACTTGCTGTTAGGAAACGAAAGAAAAGAAGGGGGCGGCAAAGTCGCCCCCTTCTTTTCTTTGATTCGGATATCAATTTTGCGTTAGTACATTAAACATGCATGTTTCCCCCGCGCCAGCAATTCTCATTTTGAAAGACTTCGCGCCCTATTGGCGCTCACTTGCATTGATTCAGGGGGGAAAATGGTCGCTGCAAGCGACCATTTTCCCCCCTGAATTTTTATAATGAGAACTGCTGCCCCCGCGCAGTGGGGGAAACATGCTTAAAGCTTAACCTATAGGGCTATAGAAGCAAGCTCTAGAAGAAAATTAGAGAATTTGAGACAGAAACTTCTTCGACCGTTCTTCTTTGGGATTGTTGAAGAATTCTTCAGGAACGGCTTCTTCAACGAGCAGACCACTGTCCATCAAAACGACACGATCCGCCACCTCTCGGGCAAACCCTACCTCGTGGGTCACGCAAACCATGGTCATCCCTGATGAAGCGAGGGTTCTCATTACATCTAGCACCTCACGCACCATTTCAGGGTCAAGGGCAGAGGTTGGCTCGTCAAACAACATGACTTTGGGCTGCATCGCTAAGGCGCGGGCGATCGCCACACGCTGCTGCTGTCCACCGGAGAGCTGCCCTGGATACTTTTGAGCCTGTTCTAAGATGCCGACTCGCTCAAGCAACTGCATCGCTACTTCCTCAGCTTTGGCTTTGGGCCAGCGGCGCACCCAAATCGGAGCCAGCGTCACATTCTTCAGCACCGTCAGGTGAGGGAACAGGTTGAACTGTTGAAACACCATTCCCACTTCTTTTCGCACTTGTTCAATATCTTTCAAGTCGTGGGAAATCTTGATGCCATCAATCACGATGCTCCCTTTCTGATAGGTTTCTAACGCGTTGAACGTACGGATAAAGGTTGACTTGCCTGACCCCGACGGCCCCATGACAACGACCACCTCACCTTTGTTCACTGTTAGGTTGACACCTTTGAGGACATGAAAGTGATTGTCGTACCACTTTTCAACATCACGGGCCACAATCATCTCCTGTGTTCCACCGTCAGTTGTTGAAAAGGTATCGGTCTGAGACTGAGTCATGGTTTTATCTCCATCGTGAATCATGCACTAACGAATTGAAATCATCGAAGTCTTAAATTAAATCCAGTATGAGTCAGAGCGTTCCTCGCTGGGAAAACGATAAGTTCTACACTCAATGAGAATTCATACTAGCTTCCTGATAGACCGTGATATTTCTAAAGTTCCCTGAACAATGGAAACCTGGCTATCTCATCATCACTGGGAACGATCGAGCCAGCGGTCTCTTTCCAACTCTTCTTTAAGCCCTACATTGCTTAATTAGACTTGTTTTCATTATTGCATCACCTTAGAACGGTCTTTGTTTACAGACTGTTAAATCTGACACGAGTCAAGTCCCCACTTGCTGATGCACTAGCAGCCCGTGTTCTGGTAGCTCGCGATTTAGCGACCCGTGTTAAGTTGCTTCTCAACTTGCCGACTGCCCAGGGACAGGGCGTAGCAGAAGAACCAGTAAATCACCCCCACAAACAGATAGACCTCAGAATAGCGGCCTAAATAGTTCGGGTTGGCGAGCACCGAATTGGCCATGCCCAACAGCTCAATTAATCCAAGAGTCGCTAACAGGGTCGTGTCTTGGAACAGACTAATGAACTGACCGACGATCGCCGGAATCGCTGTCTTGAGCGCTTGAGGAAGAATGATAAAGATCAGGGTCAGTGGTTTATTCAAGCCTAAAGAAACAGACGCCTCATTCTGTCCCCTAGGCACAGCCTGGAGTCCGGCTCTCACGTTCTCCGCCAAATAGGCCGAGCTAAACATCGTCAGCGCAATTACCGCCCGAATAATTCGATCGGGACGGGCACCTTCGGGTAAGAACAGTGGGATCATCACCTGCCCCATAAATAGGATGGCAATCAGCGGAATGCCTCGAATCAGCTCAATATAAGCAATAGAGAGCCAGCGAACGACAGGTAACTCACTTCGGCGTCCCAAGGCCAATGCGACGCCGATAGGGAAGCAGAGGGCAATGCCCGTGACGGCCATCAGGAGGGTTAGAACAAGACCACCCCACTTATCCGTGCGCACGGCCTCAAGTCCCAGTCCGCCGCCAATCAGCCACAGCACAACAAAGTATGAAATAAACCAGGCAATTGAAATCCACTGCCCCAGTCCTTGATACTTTCGTGCAGCTTGTTGTCCGACCCATGCCATGGCGACATTCAGGAGAACCATGCCAATCAGAATGGGGCTACTCCCACGGGTCAAGGGAAAGACGACGAAGACCGCACAGATAACGGCTAGGGCGATTAGCGTACCTTTCCCAAACAAATTAGCAATGTTTCGCCCTAAGATGCCCCATGTGAGCCCCCCCAGGAGAACGATCATGCCGAGGATTGTCCATACGCGCCAATAGGCTTCTCTGGGATACAGACCCGTCATGAGGAGGCCGATGTTGTTGGGAATGACAGCCCATTGAGCCGTCGTGAAGGCCCAAGACAAGAAACCACTGATTACGAGGTACAGAACTCCGACAACAACAAAAGTAAGAATCGTGTTGAACCAGCTACTAAAGAGATTCTTCTGTAACCATTCGAGAGGCGCGAGGGGGACAGTCTTTGGAGGAGCCTGGGATGGAGCATGTTGAGGTGCAGTGGTCATGACTTATCGCTCCCTAAGTTGAACGAGTTCGTTGAGTTGATTCATGCTGACAGAGATCAACAAGTTGAAGATTAAGTAAGACGCCATGATGATCAAGAACACCTCGACTGGACGTCCGGTCTGGTTGGAAGTGGTGCTAGAGACGGAATACAGCTCCGGATAGCCGATGGCAAACGCCAGAGTCGAGTTTTTTGCGAGGTTCATGTATTCACTATTTAGGGGCGGAATAATCACTCGCAGCGCCTGGGGAAAGACAACCAGACGCATGGCAATGCTAGAGGGTAAGCCGAGCGATCGCGCCGCTTCCCACTGCCCCTTTGACACCGACTGAATTCCGCCTCGAACAATCTCAGCGATAAAGGCTCCCGTGTAGAACACCAAGCCCGACACACCTGCCGCATACTCAACGGACAGCCTGAGCCCTCCAGTCGCACCGCCGGATTCAACAATCTCTGGCGCTTCCCAGCCCAGCCCAAAAATGAAAATAAGTGCAGTGACGAGAAGAATTGCACCCATGGCGTAGAGCTGAGATTTCCCGGTCGAACCCCGTTCGACAATGGCTTTCGTTCGCTGCTGCCAAATCCAGAACACTGCGACGAGCCCCACGACCATCACCGGAATCCATGCTCCTGCGCCGAGGGAAAATCCATCAGTACTTTCGCCGGAAATCAATCGCTTTAAGCCCTGGAAGACCAAGAAGGCGATCGCCCCTATTACTGGAACGGCAATAATTCCATTCACAGCACGGGAAAACGGGGATGCCCAGACTCGCCCCCTAGCCCATGCGCCATCGACCAATTTCCAGAGCAATCCCCCGATAAATAAGGCGGCAATCAGGAGAACGAGTCCTAACCAGTTCTGATCAGACAGAGCTGGCCCTGGAAGGGTGACGCCCCGCTTGCTCAAGATAATGAGGCCAAAGAGATTAATCTGTTCTTGAGGCGGAGGAAATTGGAAAAAGACTGCAAAGTACCAAAAGAAGAGTTGAAGCAACAGGGGAACGTTGCGCACAAGTCCCACATAGGCTCGGCTGAGCTTGTACACCAGCCAGTTCTCAGAAAAGCTCGCAACCCCGGCAATAATACCAACGACTGTAGCCAGAACGATGCCGACCACAATCATCCGCAGAGAGTTAATGAGTCCTGCTTGAATGACTCTAACGTAAGGGTCCTGGGGCTGATACTCGACCAGCGCTTCTCCCACTCCAAACCCTGCTGAATTTCTCAGAAACGAGAAACCAAAGGTGGTGCCTTGTCTCGCCAGGTTTTGGCTGAAGTTGGTGATCAGCAGGGACAGCGCCGTGATGACCAGCACCACAGTTATGACCTGGAACGCAATTTTCCAGAATCGTTCGTCCCGCCAAATAATAATTTTTTCTTCGGGGCCAGATCCACTAACCGTCATTGAAGCAGTCCTCTAAGGGGTACGAGTCAGGGTGAGAGTGAGAGGGCGATCGAAAAAGGCTAGCAGCCCCTGGGGTTGCTAGCCTTTTCACAGTGAACTTAACGGAACGGAGGGGAGTAGAGGATGCCGCCGTCCTTCCAGCTTGCATTCAGTCCTCTATCCAGCCCAAACTGGGAATCCTTACCCAAGTTTCGCTCGTAGATTTCGCCATAGTTGCCAACCGCTTTGATGACACGGTAAGCGAAGTCGTTGCTAAGACCTAGACCTTCACCCAGTTCACCTTCAACGCCGAGGAAGCGTCGAATGTTGGGATTTTCGCTCTCCAGCAGACTGTCAACGTTGCTGGAATCGATGCCGAGTTCTTCAGCTTCGATGGTTGCGTAAGTCACCCACTTCACAACGTCAAACCAGGTGGAGTCATTGTTAATAGTCACAGGGCCAAGAGGCTCCTTCGACATCGTAACCTCAAGAATGACGTGGTCGTCGGGGTTGGGGAGTGTGCTCCGACGAGCGATGAGCTGAGACTTATCAGAGGTGACTCCTTCGCATCGACCTTCAGCATAGGCTGCATAGGTCGCGTTTGAGTCCTGATAGGCCAGGGGCTCGTAGTCATCGACGCCACGATCGCGCATTTGGTCGGTTAAGTTCAGCTCAGTGGTCGTTCCTGTCTCAACGCAGATCGACTTTCCAGCGAAGTCTTCCAGCGTCTCGATGCCGCTATCTGCACGCACCATCATGCCCTGACCATCGTAGAAAGTGGTAGGCGCAAACTCTAGTCCTACGGAAGTGTCACGGCTCGTCGTCCAAGTGGTGTTCCGAGAGAGCATATCGACCTCACCCCCCGACAAAGCTGTGAATCGCTCTGTGGAATCCAGGTTCCGATAGGCAACCGCTTCTGGATCGTCAAATAATGCGGCTGCAACAGCCTTACAGAAATCAACGTCCAGACCAGAATAAGTTCCGCTTTCGTCAACAAAGCTAAAGCCAGGAATATTTCCTTCAACGCCGCAGATCAGTTCACCCCGATCCAGCACCGCCTGGAGACGGCTTCCACCTGCACTTGCAGCCGGAGCATCAGCATCGCCTGCGGCACCAGTATCGGCTGGAGGAGCACTGCAAGCAGCTAAAGGGGCTACCACAAGTGCCGACGCTAGTAGCAAAGAACGCCAGTTACGCATGTTTACCTCAATTACCTTCAATTTCATTCGTTAATTTGTATCAGAACATGTCAAGAAATCAAAACATACCAGCTTATTGCCCCTGAAGACAAACGCGGTACATGTTTCATCACGTTTCATATGGAGGATCGCTACTCAGCGCACAACTGCAAAAACTCGAAGACCGATTACTGACGTCACTCAATGCATGAACGAACCCATTTGCAAATCAGCAACGAGCTCCCTCAGTAATTCCCGTCAACCTGTCATCGCAGTGGCTTTCTCACCTCGCTTCATCCGTCATCTCCTCAGTATGTTCTGGGAGGTTTTTTGACTTTCCTTAAGGTTCCACGCCCGGTGAGATGCCGTTGTATCAGATCTTACAGTTTCATTTCTTGGCGTTCGTTGATGGAGTATCAACCCGGTATATTTTGTGGAATTGAGCGTAGTCAATGGCAAGATTGCCGTTTGGCATCTGGGTGAATAAGTCCACAAAGTGATGGTCCCAAGCAATTTCATCCGGGGTGTATGAATGGCGACTATGGATGGTTTGAGATAAGGTTTCGTCAATTCCAGTGAGGGTGACGATGAGTTCAGCATCTTGATCATCTAAGCTATCCATGTCTTGATTCGCCAGAGGGCTGTGTTCATCAATGACGTGCATGACCGTCCACGAAAGGGCAAAAATGGGGCTGTGCGATCGCACCAGCGGTAAATCTGTAAACCGCCGCATAAAGTGGCCTTCTTGAGTCAGGGTGTTGTGAACCAGCGTGAGCTGCACATTGGCTTCCAGGATGCGATTGCGGCGCTGATTGGCGGTTCGAAACATGAGGGTTGGCGTCCCATCGTAGAGGGTAATGACGGCCATTTGACTGAAGAGAACGCGTGCCGTGGGTTTAGAGAACCGGGCAAACATCAGTCCGGTTGCGGCGGCTAACATCATCAAGCCCGCAAGAGCCTCAATGGTGACCACAAGATTGGCGTACACCGTTTGGGGATACATGGCTCCGTAGCCAATGGACGCCATCGTTTGCACGCTGAAGAAAAAGGCATCTGCAAAGGAGTGAGCCGTTGCGTTGGCGATGTTGTCGTCGCCAATCAGATAGGCACAGGCAAACAGCACATTAGCGGTTAGATAGAACACGCTGACCGTCAAGAAGAACATGGGCCAGGGCATGGTCAGCATGGTGTGATAGATATCGCGCCACGGTGGATTAAAGAGCCCCACCCGCGTGACGTTAAATCGACCATCGGGACGAACGATGCGCGAATGGCGCAATTTCTTGCGGTGAGCTTGTTTTTGGGGTTGCTTGGGCGTCTGAGAAGGAATCATGGGCTGTGTTCTTTCAAGGGCGATCGCCCGCCTAAACGGTTCTTTCGTCTTGCGAGACCTGTCCCTCTAACGTCTTGTTCGTTGGGTTTTCCATCGGGTCTTCTGAACGGTGATTTTCCCCTTCAATCATCGTGGATTTCGGGTCGCCACATCGGTCGAGCACATCACAAATCAGCGCTTCTTCAATCCAGGTTTTCGCCACGACGGTGAGAGGAAGCGCCAAAATCAGTCCCAAAATGCCGAAGAAGGTGGTGAAGAAGACCTGGGCACTCAGCGTCAGCGCTGGCAGCAGAGCCACTTGTTTGGCCATCACTAGAGGACTCACACCATAGCTCTCAACGTTCTGAATCACAACATAGAGAATGACAACGGCGATCGCCTTCCAAAATGGGGGTTCGAGGAGGGCGATCGAGAGCGGGAAAATCACGCTTAACACAGGCCCAATATTGGGAATGAAATTTAGGATACCGGCCAGCAGCGCATGGGCAAGGACGAGGTCAACCCCCAGAATTCGTAGACCAATGCCGCTAGACATCGCCACAAACAGCGAGTTGATGAAAATACCGCCCACCCAGTTGCCGAGCGCCATTTCACATTTCGAGAGAATTTCATCACACCGCTTTCGGTAAGATGACGGAAACAGCCGCACAAATCCCCGACGATACGCCATCGGGTCGCCCAAAATCATCATCGTTAAGGCAAAGACGAGTAGTATTTTGAGAACAAAACCCAGTGACGTGTTGAAGACATCAAAAAAATTCTGGATAAGGTTTTGAACCAAAGGTTGAAGCTGCTGAGAAATCGCTGTGATATCTGGAAGTTCAAGGGTGACATCGGGAAACCAGCTCGGCAAATTTTCAACGAAGTATTCAACCCGAGGCGCGACTTGGGTCATTCCCAGCGGAAGCCGCTGAATCAGGCTGCGAAACTGATCCACGAAGGGGGGAATGACCAAAGCGACGAAAACCGTGCTCACCAGTGCCACACTTGTGATTGTCAAAAGCACCGCAACGGGTCGGTGCCGAACTCCCGTCCGCATGAAAAATCGGGTAATCCCATTGAGGGCTGTGGCGACAACGACCGCTAGAAAAATGAGCAGCAGCGTTTGCCGAATCTGCCACAAGATGATGAACGAGATCACGACGCAAATTAGGCCAATCCATTTGCCGAAGGTCAAAGCAAACCATCCTTTTGTCTCTTGAGCATCCCATCGCCCAGTCTAGTTAAGAATAGCAGGCTGCTATTCGGATATTCCCTTCAGGTTGCTGGTTGCGCACACGGCAAATCAAGAATGAGCCGCACTTCGTTGTGGCTCGATTCGGCCCAGATGGTGGCGTCGATGGATGCTGCCAATTTCTTGACCAGCGCTAATCCCAGCCCCATGCCGCGATATTTCCAGGGGTCATGATTGGGAATCCGGTAAAACTTCTCGAACATGCGATCGCACTCTTCTGGCGGCAGCTCTACTCCAGAATTACTGACCACCAGACGAATACACTCGGACGCATCGCCCCTGGGTTCTGACTCCGTACACTGTCGAATATATGACGAGACGGTGATGTTTTCCCCCGAAGGAGTGTACTTGATCGCGTTGTTGAGCAACTCGGTCAGAATTCGTTCGAGATACGACAAATCCGTGTAGACGGTGATGTTGCTCGGAATACTGACCGCGAGGAACTGTTGATTTTTGTGGGCTTGCTCAGAAAAGACTTCTGTAATGTGCGCAGCCCAAATATCAAGCTGAATCGAACATTTAATGAGCGGTTGATCCTTATCATCCAGACGAGTGAGGTCGAGTAAATCATTAATCAGTGTCGTTTCGCGATCGCACTCTTGTTTAAGCACTTGAAAATATTTGCCCAGCGGTAAGGTCTCATCTTCGAGCAGGTTGGCTCGATCGAGGTAAATTTCGAACATTTGCAGGGCCATTTTGATATTGGCCATGGGCGTTCGCAGTTCGTGGGAGACTGTGCTGAGAAAGTCATCTTTGAGAGCGTTGAGCCGTTCGAGTTCCTTGACCTGGACTTGAGACGCTTTGAACAGGCGCGCCTGTCGAATGGCGATCGCACATTGATTCGCCACTTGCTTAACAAGACGCACTTCCGGTTCTAAAAACACCTGCTCGGCGGGTCGAAACAGCCAGATATCTCCCAGAACTTCCTGGTCATGAAAAATGGGCACAGAAAGTACGGTCGGACGATAAGGGAGTTCTCGATATAACTCACGAATGACACAGAACTGTGCATCCTGTTTCTCAATCGTTCCAGGGTGCAGAAAATCTGCGAATGTAAAAAATTGTCCGATCGCTGTTTGCCATCCCTGGATGAATTCACAGGTGATGGTGGCTCCAGTTTTTTCGGTGTTGAACAGTGCCGTGTCACAACAATCTAAACTCAATCCCAGGGCCAATTCTTCCACAGCGGTTTGCAGAATTTGAGTTTCATCCAGACTGTCGCGCACGTTGTCGGTGATCCGCTTGAGCAGCGACTCAAATTCTAATGATTGCTCCAGCTTCGTCGTGCGATCGCGCACCTGTGATTCCAGGTTAAGATTCAGCCCGTGGACTTGCTCATAGAGCTGAGCCTGTTGAATGGCGATCGCCAGCTGATCCGTCAAGCGCTTCAGAAATTCGATTTCATCTGGAGTCCACTCGCGGGAACCCCCACAATCATGAGCCGCAAGCAGACCCCACACCTTTTGACCCTGCAAGATAGGGACGGCTAAATTCGCACGAACGTGATATTGCTCCAGCATCTCAACGTAACACTCAGGCAGATCAGCGTTGTAAACATCAGAGAGGCAGTGGATGTGGCCTTGAGTGTAGGGAATCAGGCATTTTTCTGGGGTGAACCCGTGGTTTGTAAACACTCGTCCCCATGTTGAGGGATATCCTTCACCCAGCGATTCTGCAATCACCGCCCCAGCCAAATCTTCAGCAAACTCATAGATCAACACGCGATCGGTCGAAAGGTAGGCTCGAACTTCGGCAACCGTAATGTCCAGAATGCTCTGGAGATTCAGCGTTTGCCGAATGCGGTTAGTAATTCCCGCTAAGACACGCTCTTGTTCGGCCTGCTGATGAAGACTGGTTTCAACGTGCTTTAGCCCGGTAATATCACGGGCAAGTTCGGCCACTCCAGCAACGGTTCCGCGCGTATCGAAATAGGGAGCATAGGTCACACTCACGAATTGCTGCCCTACGGCTCTAAACTCAATCCAATGCTGAAACTGACTAATGTTGCCTGCCAAGGCTTCATCCAGGTGAGGCTTTAGGGTGTGTTGAAATAATTCAGGGTCGAATACCTCGCAGACCGCATGTCCCACCGCCTGATGTTCTTGAAGGCCATGCCAGGAAAGATAAGCCTGGTTGACCAAAACGTAGCGATAGTTCGAGTCGATGATGGCGATCGCATCGGGAGTCGCAGACACAACCCGCTGATATTGTCGGAGCTGTTCCTCTTTGAGTTTTTCTTCGGTAATGTCGATGAGAATGCCCTGGAGAGTGACGGGTTTTCCATTCTCCATCGTGACGTTCACGATGTCTCTGACCCAGACAATATCACCGTCTGAGCGAACCATTCGATAGTCAAAGGTGTGATTGTTCCCATGTTTTGACTGCGTCACGCAGGTGTTCACCGCCTGCTCGCGATCATCCGGATAAATGTGGTTCATCCAAAACGCCGGGTCACTCAGCCAAGCGTCAGGTGGATAGCCCAAAAGTTTTTCGGCCTGAGGACTGACGAAGGTAAACGCAAACGTTTCACAATCTGCTTCCCAAACTACGCTATCCACGGAGTGGATTAGGGCTTGATATTGCTGTTGCGATCGCTCAAGCGCACATTCAACCTGCTTGCGCTGGGTGATGTCTCGCCCCAGGCTTTGATATTCAACGATGCGCCCCTCAGCATCAAAAATGGCGATGTCTTGCCACTGTTGCCACCCCATCGTTCCATCAGGATGGGTGACCTCATGCTCATGGACGACTGACGGGTGCTCAGGTGTTAGCATCGCCGATTCATCCAAAAATTGACGGACACAGTCCCGTCGCTTTTCAGAAATTAACGTCAGGAAACTTGTCCCGATGAGTTCCTTGGCTGTTTTTGAAAAGTATTGGCAGTAGGCGGTGTTAACAAACGTCAGGGTTGTATCGGGCAGAAATCGACAAATCATCTCCATCTGAGTATCCACCACTGCTTTGTAGCGCTCATTGGAGATCGGATGAGGTGCTAGTCGAACGCAACAGGTATTAACATCTTGTCCATTCAGCGGGTGTTCCATTCGCTTCTGAAGTACAGATCATGGGCAGATCATGGGATCAAAATATAGATAGCGCTCCTCTCCTCACTATTAGATTCCGATGGAATGATATTTAGAAACCGTGATCAGCGAAAGATAGGGATGAAGTTTCTGTAAAGCATCGGTGTTCTCGAAAAAATCGGTTACTCCTCTGTGTGCGATCGCGACTCAATGAGAATACTGAAGAAGAGAACACTCCCAATCCATGAGCCACCTTTACAATTTTGCAAAGAATTGTCGTCAAGAGCTTCAGGATAACGCCTACCCAATCATCCCTACTCATTTAATCCTGGTACTTTGAGCTTTCCCGGCTTATGAAGACAATCCGGCTAAATGCCATTTTGTTTCATAAAACAACAAATTTCTTTAACTCCAGCTTTGATTGGTTGATGGTGCAGGCGGTTAGTTTTACATGGGTGGGATGGTGAAGCCTTTGAGGGTTTGGGCGATCGCCCCATTCGGTAACGCTTTGCCCTGGAGAAGCACCTGGAAATTGCCCAGCCCCATCGGATTCATCAGGGCGTGTAAAGCGTCGCGTCGCTGAAGAAGCTCATTGGCTGAGAGTGATTGGATTGTTGCTGGATTTGAAAGGGCGGAAAGGCGATCGCCCAACCCGAGCGCCATCAGAAATAGTCCCTGCTCAATGCGTCCCAACGTCTTTAATCCTGCTGCTTCACCTCGACGTTCCAGTGCCGTGAAATTGACATGGGCCGTGATGTCTTGGTGGCCGATGTGCTGGTAGGGATTGGAGTGGTGGGCGTGTTGGTAGTAGCACTGAAGCGTGCCTTGGGCACGGGCAGGGCTGTAATAGCGACTCGCAGAATATCCGTAGTCAATGGTGAGTACGTAGCCTCGGTGGAGTCGGTTTGCCACCTGATCCACCCAATCCAGGGCCGCAAGATTCACCTCGGTGCGATATCCGTTTGGGTAGCGGGCAGGATCGATGTCAAGTTCCATCCAGGAAAAGTAGCTCTCCAGGTCCGGGGTGGAGAGCGGCGCGGAAATTTCGGTGAAGGTGTAGGAAGAATCGGAAGAGGACGAAGGCGTGAGGGTGACGTAGATTTCCTGCCACTGACCGTTGTCGAGAATCAGCTGGTGAACGGGAAAGGCATCAACAAGTTCGTTCGAAAAAAAGCACCCGGTAATGGAGTCGGTCAGAAGGTCGTCCCACGTACACCAGCGGATGTGGGACTGGGCATCGGCAAGAGAAGCGGTTTGTAGCCGCTGCTCGCGGATGAGTGTGGCGGATTTCTCGATGATCAGGTATTCGGTGGCTTCAAAGCAGTCAAAATGGACTCGATGCAGGTAGTTCAGCACGTCTCTGACGATGAGCCCCTGTCCGGCACCCATTTCTACAAGATGAAACGGGTGAGGCCGTCCGAGAAGGTTCCACATCTCGGCACATTGCTCAGCCAGAAGTTCGCCAAAGTCTGAGCCCAGGTGAGGTGAGGTGACAAAATCGCCTTTGCCTCCAATGCGCTGTTTGGGACTGGTGTAGTATCCGTGGTCAGGATGGTAAAGGGCCAACTCCATGAATTCGGCAAAGGTGATGCGCTGGTGGGGATCGTCTTGAATGCGTTGGGCGATCGCCCGACACAACTCCGGTTGATTCTGATGAGCAGATTTTGATAGAGACTGAGGGTTGACCATCATCAAGTGTTAACAAGCCACGTTCACATTTTTTGAATATCCTATATTGGTTTGCAACCGCGTTAAGCACAAAAACAGTTGTGTGTGGTGCACAGCGCCACACACAACTGTACCTAACCAACGTGCGTAGTGCTGTAAATCCTCTTGCCCATAAGAAAGCAAGAAAAAAGGACAGCTTGAGCCGCCCTTCTCCACTGAAGATATAAACGTTGACGATTCGATTTGAATACCGCGTTCTAAACCTCGCCTTGGTTGGAAAATGGAAATCCCAAAATGGTTTGGGGTTAAGTTAGATTAGTCGGCGATCGCCGCTTTCTCTGGAAGCGTTGTCGCAAAAGCCACCGATAGCTTCAATCCCGGACGCAGATTTTGCATAGTGTTGAGATAGGCGTCTGCATCACCCCGTCGGCGAAACCGAGCAATCACCTGTTGACCCATTTGAGGGTGTTGGTTCTGCACAGTCCAGGGATTCAGTTGTTCTTGATACGTCATAAGTTTTAGGCTCAATAAACAGCATGGGGAACGATCCCCGAAGTAGGTCGAGAGTGTGCCGACAAAGTGGTACCCATCCCTAGGCCAGACGTTCAGTGAACAAGGGAAACTGAATAAGGGCGATTGAATAAGGAACGCCTGCCGCGCGCCGATCCCATTCATCCGTTCTACGCTGAGCTATCGCTGTCGGTAGCTGGGTTAGAAAGTAGATTTTTGCGCTTTACGCGAAAAGAGAATGCCCTGACGCTACTGGCCGTAGCGATGCAATCCCGAACAAAGAAGGCAATGGCGACTCTGAAAAACCTGAGTACAAACGAAGTCGAAAAACCAAACTTGGAAAACCAAAGCAGTAAACCCAAAGTTACGCAGCTCTATATCGGTTTAGTGACACCCGCAAAGAGCTGGTACGGTTAATGCAGCGACCTCTAAATCTAGAACCAGTTTATCGATATTTACGCTAGGGATAGTGTCTTTGTTGAGAAACGGTACATGAAGATACAAAAGTAAATGTCTGGTTACGGTTCGTTGTGGAAGGAAGAGGGAAGAAGGAAGAAGGAAGAGGGAAAAAGGAAGAGGGAAAGGGGGCTTGTTCTGAGCAAAGTCGTTGGCACAGCCTGCCCAGGGGCATGGGAAAGGGTGAAGGATGAGCAGGATTGCACACTTAGAGGATTTTGGTTCTGCGATGGACTTCGTGATTAAGGATGGCTGTCATGAGTCCGCATCATGGGAATATAGAAACTTGGTTGTACGAGGCTAAGCGGGTGATTCTTAGACACTTCTATCACGATGCAAAGAAGCGTATGGGCAACTATTCTCAAAAGCAAGAGGCTCAAGGGCAAGAGGCTCAAGGACAAGAGGCTCAAGGACAAGAGGCTCAAGGACAAGAAGCTTCCAATAATGGAGCTTGCGAGAAGGGTGCGCGTCGCAATCGGGTTGCTGTTATCACGCTAGTGGTGGTGTGGGTCTTAAGTGTTGGGGTGGATCGGGTGTGGCTGGCTCTCGATCAGTTGGTGCCGTCTTGGGATCCGGCTGACCATCTGATTGGGGCGCTGAACTATGCCTGGATGGTGCGAAATGCGGATTGGCTATCGGCAGACTGGTGGCATGGCATTTGGACGCTGTCTTCTAAGTATCCTCCTCTCCTTTATCTATCGACGACTCCATTTATTCGGTGGTTTGGGTCGAGTGCAGATGTCGCTGTTGGGGTGAATGTTTTCTACACTGCCGTTTTACTATGTGCTGTGTATGGATTAGGGCGATCGCTCTTTAGCTCCACGGTTGGGCTATGGGCGGCGGGGCTATGCCTGCTGTTTCCGCAGTTCTATGTGCTGCGATCGCAATACTTCATGGACTACCCCCTTACAGCCTGGGTCACCGCTGCCTTTTTTCTGTTGACCTATTGGAAAACTCGGTCATCAACTCATCCTTTTTCTCTCCAGCGGTGGCTGTTGGCGATCGCCTTTGGGATCGTCTTTGGCCTTGCCCTTCTGACCAAGCAAACAGCGCTGATGTTCTTAGCCATTCCCCTCATTTGGCTGGGCATTCAGTCCCTCTGGCATCGACAGTGGAGTCAACTCGTGCAACTGATCCTGGGAAGTGCGATCGCCGGACTCATGATGCTGCCGTGGAGCCGCACCAACTGGGTCTTCCAAATCAGTGCCGCCTTCAGCTCCAACACTCGCTCTGCCGAAATCGAAGGCGATCCCTCCGCTCTCTCCGTTGAAGGCTGGACGTTTTACATTTCTCACCTGCCGAAAGCGATCTCCTACCCGCTGCTCATCAC
>JAYKJC010000344.1:0-6265 GCA_035285885.1 Leptolyngbyaceae cyanobacterium
ACGTGCGATCGCCAGAGAACAGAGTATGATGATGCAGATTTGTCGTTCATCATCTATCGGCGTTCCAGCATTATGACTCTTCAATTGCGTGTCTTTGTCCCCCCTCATCCCCTCATCAAACACTGGCTCGGAGTCGCCCGCGATGAAGCTACCCCATCCGTGCTGTTTCGCAGTGCCATGACCGAGTTGGGGCGATGGTTGACCTATGAGGCGACACGAGAATGGTTGCCTACAATCGACACCACAGTTAAAACGCCCCTGGCAGACTGTCCAGCAACCTTTGTCAATCCAGAAACGGCGATCGCCATCATCCCCGTCCTCCGAGCAGGATTATCCTTAATGGAAGGCATTCAGGCCATCATCCCCCTGGCGTCAACCTTTCACCTGGGCATGGTGCGTGACGAAGAAACCCTGGAGCCTAGCTGCTACCTCAACAAATTGCCCGATCAATTTGCCCCCGAAACCCGTGTGATTGTCAGCGAACCCATGCTGGCAACCGGGGGGTCCATCATGGCGGTGATGGGAGAACTCACCCAACGGGGCGTCGATCCGGCGCTCATTCGCATCATTTCTATTGTGGCTGCGCCTCAAGCGCTTCAAAAGTTGAGCACTGAGTATCCAGCATTAACGATTTTCTCAGCAGCCATTGATGAAGGGCTGAATGAAAATGGCTTCATCGTTCCTGGGTTGGGTGATGCGGGCGATCGCACGTTTGGGACATAATCCCCCCTCCAACCTAAAGCCAACCCAAAGCCGACCTGACACTAAGACCTAACATAAACTGTTATTCAGAACGTACATCATCACCTTCGACTCGCTGTACTATGAGTCAATAGGTTTCTTAACTAGACCCTTAGGAGGACTCTGAGCATGAGTCAAGACAACTTTTTTGGAGGCTTTGTCGTCGGCACCCTCTTCGGTGGCATTGTGGGAGGTGTCGCAGGTGCCCTCGTTGCTTCAAAGCTCTCATCCGCTGACTCAACCGACCGCTCCACATCATTGAGAGACACCAAGCAGCCCTCTCTCGATTTAAGCAGCGAAGAAGGAATCGAAACCGCCCGGCGCAATTTAGAAGACAAAATTGCTCGCCTGAACGAAGCGATTGACGATGTGCAGCATCAGCTCGAAGGAGTTGAAAACATGAATGGCGGCACTTTTCACGATAATGGAGAGCAAGCCATCAACCAGAACTAGCGATTATTGAATATTCTTGAAGAGATTGCGAAGTGTCGTCATTGTCGATTAAAGTTTCGCTAGCTAGATTTAACAGCTTTGATTCAACTTGTTATCGGCTGGAATTGGCTGGATTGGTTAAACTAGGGTTGCGAAACGATTATTTACAGCACTGCTAGACAATGTGAGGACTGTATTCTAGAAATGATTATTGCAAGCGCACTCGTTTTTCAAACGTTATATACAACGATTCGGATTTACCTGCTCCTGTTGTTCATTCGGGTTCTGCTGACTTGGATTCCCAGCATCAACTGGATGAATCAGCCGTTTGCAGCTCTAAGCCAGATCACTGATCCCTATCTCAATCTGTTTCGCTCATTCATTCCTCCCATTGGAGGATTTGATCTGTCTCCAATCTTGGCATTTCTCGCACTTCAGTTTGTGCTTCAGTTGATTCCCCCTGTAGCCGCAGCAACAGTCGGCTTCATGTAAGGAGATTTCTGGGAAAGACCATACCACCCGTAGGGTGCCGTTAGCGAAGCGTAACGCACCGTAGGCTGGTAATTTCATTTCAAGAAATCTCCTAAGGGTTCTTTGCCAATCCTCGGTTAATGACCATCTCTCTACATTGCAAAACGCCCTTGGAGAATGTCCTAACATCATTCGAGGGCGTTTTGTGCTGACTGAAGCTAAATTATAAAATTGAATCCCAAAACTGCATCAACTGCCCAGTTTGAACGCATCCAAGAAGAGTCCGTAGATTACTCCTATCTTGACGGCATTTAAGAGCACCGTGCCTAAGGGCTGTGGTCGAGGTCGTTGGTTCGTCTCGATGCTGAGTCGGCGGTTGCTGTAAACAAACCAACTTGCTAACTCTGTAAAAGTAAGCATCATCAGAGAAACCAAAACATCTAAATCTGCTGTTTGCCCAGTGACGGTTGAAATCACATTGGCAAGGAAAAACCCAAATAGCAGGCCAATGACCACAAGAGAAATGCGCCGCCAAGGATTGACCAGCCAAAGCTGAATTTGCCCTATCAGCCGATTAATGAGAGTGGTTAGGCGAGTATCTTGCACAGCAACTTTTGTCTCTATACACCTACGCTAGATATTAACCCTATTGCTGACGGATACCAATCGTCTATGAGGCAGCAGCATTCTCAGCATTCTCAAAAATGAAAATTAACTGTACAACGCGTCGAGCTTAATCAATGTGCTCATCAAAATATTGGCCCCCTGGGTGCATTGCTCAGGAGGGGTGAATTCATCTTCTGAATGACTAATTCCTCCCTGACTTGGGACAAAAATCATTCCCATGTCGGTGATGCGACCAATCTCTTGAGCATCATGGCCCGCACGACTGGGGAGCTTCATGTGACTGAGTTTCTGTTCTTCACAGGACTGGGCGATCGCCTCCATAATCATCGGGGAAGACAGCGTAGGGTCGGCATTGAGCGTTGGCTCTAGCTCAATCGTTGTCCCCGTTTGTTGGGCGATCGCATCAATCTGCTCGGTCAACCGCTTCACCAGCGCCTCGACATTTTCGGTATACAGGTCTCGAATGTCCAGGCTCAATTCGACTCGTCCCGGCACAATATTCGTTGCGTTGGGCCACACATTCATCATCCCCACCGTCGCCACCTGCTCCCCTGGCAGATAGTTGGCGAGTTGATTCACGGTCAACACAATTTGAGAAGCCGCCACCAAGGCATCTTGCCGCATGTCCATGGGCGTGGTTCCTGCATGGTTGGGACTCCCCGTCACCGTCAGGGTGTAGCGATTCATGCTCACAACCCCTTCCACAACTCCAATTTCTGCTTTTTTAGATTCCAGCACTCCGCCCTGCTCTACATGAAGTTCTACGAATGCGGCCATGTCATCCCGGCTCCGACGGGCATTCGCGATCGTCTCCCAATTGCCTCCCACGCGCTTTAATCGCTCTTGAATGGTCAGTCCGTCTTTTTCTTGGTAGTAGTCGGGATCAGGGTTATGGGTTCCGGCGATCGCCTTTCCACCAATCATCGTATTTTCTTCGTCAGTGAACACGATGACTTCAATGGGGTGATTGAGGGAGATGTTATTAAACTTCAGCGCACGGACAACTTCGATGCCTGCCAGAACCCCTAGCGTGCCATCGTAACGACCCGCTGACGGTACCGTATCGATATGGGACCCTGTGGCGAGAGAGGGTAAATTGTGTCGTCCGGGGTAGCGCCCAATCAAATTTCCTGCCGAATCAATGCAGGTGGTCATTCCTGCTTCAGCCATCCAGTTTTTGACGAGCTGTCGAGCGAGCTGATCCTCCTGGCTAAACGAGATACGCCGCACCCCACCCTGAGGAAGTTTCCCAATCTCAGCGAGGGTATCCAAATTATGATTTAGGCGATCGCCATGAATAGAAGGGATCGAAATAACAGACATTGGCACCTCCTGAGTCGAAAAGGGAATTGGATGAACCCTACTTACAAATTTGCATTCAAAAACTTGCATTCAAGTTTGTATTCACAAGAATCTATACTCTCATGAACCCATGCATTCTTTGATATCACCAGAACCTCTAACCGTTCAGTAACAAGAATAGCGATGTTGGAGAAGACCAATGACTTACCCCTTGGGAACATCGAGAACTAGGCCAACGTCTCACTAGGAAACTGTAGCTTAGGAAACAAAATCCTACTGTGGTGCGTACAGGGTTATGGGTTGAGCATCACCATCGTTTCACTGGCCCTTTAAGAAGCTAATCCCACATCATCTGCCCGACACCTTATGGAGTTTTCAAGGATTGAGGTGTCCCATTTTTGGAATAAGCGGATTTTCTGTACCTGACGCAATCAAACAACTTTTTTGAATTGAGGGTTTAATCCAAATCCGACTTGGGAAGCGTCGTTTCTTCTCAGAAATACGACGATTTCCAGGCGTTGCTGAATATGGGGATGAATCAGAAATTTCTGGATTCATAAATGAGCGACAGTAGGAGCGTACGCCCCTACCGTAAGGCATTGGCAAGCTAACAATTTTCGTTTTATCCCCACATTCAACAATGCCGTGCCAATGCGTTAGGTTCACCCGCTGATAAATGTATTTACTGATAAAAACCAGAACAAAATTAGGACGAAATTAGGACGAACATTATGCAGAACAATGCATTTGAACAAGAAGTTCTCAAACTTACCAATGAATTTCGGCAGAAGAATGGGCTGAACCCGTTGGTGATTGACCAAAATTTGGATGAAGCCGCAGACCTGCATAGCAAAAATATGGCGATGCAGGACTTTTTTAGCCACACCGGAAAAGACGGTTCGCGTCCCTGGGATCGGGCGCAAGAAGCGGGATATGAGTCCAGAACTGTAGGTGAAAACATCGCTGCGGGATATCGCACTCCCGAAGCTGTCGTGAATGGATGGATCAACAGTCCAGGTCATCGAGCCAACATGCTCAACCCAAACTATAACGAAATTGGTTTAGGGTACTATTTTTTGCAAAATGACACCGGCAGCACCAACTACAATAGCTACTGGACTCAGCTATTTGGCAAAGGAACCATCGAAGCTCCTGCTCCGGCTCCTGCGCCCGCTCCTGCTCCAACGCCAACACCGACGCCTGCACCGACGCCCACACCCGCACCGACGCCCGCACCCACACCTGTTCCACCTCCCAATGGAAATGGCTCACTTCGATATGAAGCAGAAACCTTGAAGCTTGACGGATATCAAGTTGAAACCGTTAGAGGGTCGGGAGCGTCAGGCGGCAAGCACATCAAAGGAAGCCGAACTCGAACTGGAACTGCATCAGGTGTCTTTGACGGTAAAGCAGGAACTTACCAAGTTAAGGTTGGCTACTTTGATGAGAGTGATGGGCGCTCAGCCGTTGCTGTCACTGTGAATGGCGATCGCCAACAATTTGTATTTGACAAACCCTCATCCAGCAACGCAGCCACCCAAGCCTCACTCACAAATAAAGTGACTCACGGGGCCATCACCCTAAAGCCGGGCGATCGCTTCGAATTATCAGGAAAGGGCGATCAGGGCGAGTTTGCCCGATTTGACTACATTGAGTTCATCCCCACCAACGGTGTTCCTAAGCCAGCACCATCGCCATCCAGTCCTCGCCAGCCCATCACGCTAGAAAATCTAGAATCTTACGGCGGAAGCAGCCAAGACCAAGCAAATGCCATGCTCAGTGGCAATAACCAGCGCGTTCAGCTGACAGGAAATGGCTGGAAGAAAATTGCCATCGACTACACCATCACGCCAGACACGATCTTAGAGGTGCAGTTTCGCAGTAGTAAAGAAGGCGACATTCAAGGGATTGGATTCGACACCAACAACCATATTGGAGGAACCGACAAGAAGCATTTGTTCCAATTGTCGGGAACCCAGAATTTTGGTCGCAACGCATTTAATGATTACGTCACAGGTTCCGGCTGGAAATCCTACCAAATTCCCGTCGGCGAGTATTTCACAGGGGCCATGAAGTACTTGACTCTGGCAAACGATCATGATGTTAAAAACCCGCTTGCCACGAGTGAATTCCAGTCCATCAAACTCTATGAATTGGGAATGAAATCGGCGGGTCTTCCAACGGAAATGCCATTCGATCCACAAGACGCCATAGCTGCAGGAATGCCCCAGGCACTTCATACAAATGGCGCGAACACCACTCCCTTTGGCTAATTGGCTTCACGACTTGGCTAAGTTCTCCAATTCCTAGCGAAAGAATGAAGGGTTTGGGCGCGGGGTGTGCGCCCAAACCCTTCATTCTTTCGTAAATTTTGCCAAGTCGTGTTGGCTTAGGAGATTTCTGGGAAAGACCATACCGCCCGTAGGGTGCCGTTAGCGAAGCGTAACGCACCGTGGGCTGGTAATTTCATTTCAAGAAATCTCCTTAAATAATTAGCTGAGATGTAGCACAAAGAGAACATCAAAAATATTTTTCGCACGCCTTATCCTGACACACTGGAAAACCAGAGGTGTAAGTGTCTGTTCGTTTGCCAAACCAACTGTATCGATTGTCGCGAATTTGCTCATAGGCGCGATCGCCCATCCACTTCACCCCTGGGAGCGCCCGATATAGATCCACAAACGCCTGCCCA
>JAYKJC010000345.1:0-4046 GCA_035285885.1 Leptolyngbyaceae cyanobacterium
TTGACCATTCATAACGAAGACCACGCAATTGCTCAGAACAAGAAAAATACAGCCGCAATCCTCAGACGTTAGATGAAGAACTCTGGGAGCCTAGATCTCAGTCGAACCTTGCACCGATGACTCATGCAAGGCTGGCTCAGCCCGAGAAGACGCTGCCAGTTCTTTTTGGGCTAATGAGACAATAATATCGAACCTGACATTCACAACCAAGTAGTGCAGGGTCTGGATCGTGTCTCCGTAGGCACCAGGGATCGAGCGTATGAGCTTAAGGACTTCGGTTTCATTCAGTTCTGTCGCAGCCGTGAGCAGCTTTTCGAGCCACTCGCGGGGCATCTCACCCAGCCCATCAGCACGGGTAGAAACAGCATCCCCCGAAGTATCCACGTGCGATTGGGGCGATCGCCACTGATCGTTCAAATGGGGCAACGCACTGTTGTTTGTATCTTGATATACATATTTAACCCCAAGATGATGGGCAATTCTCTCCAATAAATAATCAATCTGCACGGGCTTACGAATGAAATCGTCGCATCCAGCCGCCAGCACCGCCGATTTTTGTTCCTCAAAAACACTGGCCGTGAGAGCGATGATGATGGTGTTTCTCCCGTTAAACTGTGATTTAATCTGCTGAGTGGCGTCGTACCCACTCATCTCTGGCATGCGCATGTCCATCAAAATCAGGTGAGGGTGCCACTCTTGCCAGCGGGCGATCGCCACGTTCCCATTCTCGGCTTCACAGACGTCAAACCCCAGAGGCTCCAGCAATTTCAGCAGAAGTTGACGGTTGGTGGGGCGATCGTCAACCACGAGAATCCGATAGGTGGGTTGATGGGGGGCCAATCCCATCACTTTGGATGGCTTCACCGACGGTTCAGGAACGACAGCCGCATCCACCACCTCAACTGGAAGGGTAAAGGACACCAACGTGCCTGTTCCTTCGGTGCTTTTGATTGAAATATCCCCTCCCATTAACTTCACAAACTGACGGCTAATGGATAGCCCCAACCCCGACCCCTGCTTGGATTGACGCCCCGATTCTGTCTGGGTAAAAGGCTCAAAAACCAGG
This sequence comes from Leptolyngbyaceae cyanobacterium, assembly GCA_035285885.1. Taxonomy (GTDB): domain Bacteria; phylum Cyanobacteriota; class Cyanobacteriia; order CAKZMO01; family CAKZMO01; genus JBCCWF01. The sequence continues at coordinate 1,067 of JAYKJC010000345.1, forward strand.
GGGATTTCCTCAGGGTTAATGCCACACCCCGTATCCGATACCTCAAAGGTTAACCAGACAACCTCTGGAGACGCGTCAGGGAGAGGTTCAGGGGGTACTCCATCGACTGTTTCCGGAGATACCGTACCTGAGTGCAGATGGCAGGGAATAGACGAACGGGCATCCAGGTAGTTGTAGAGGCATGGCAGTGCCATGCCCCTACCGTGGCGCGGAGGTTCATGGACTAACCCAGAAGGCTCCATTACAGAATATTTGTTCCTTTGAAGGGTAAGACAGCGTGTCACTCGAAGCGTAATCTGCCCCTCCTCGGTGAACTTCATACTGTTGCTCACCAGATTCATCAAAATCTGGCGCAGCTTCCGTTCATCCGCACAGATATATTGAGGAACATTAGGGTCACACCTAATTTCAAAGAAAATGCCGTTTGACTCTGCCCGATACTTATACAAGTCACTAAAGATGTCAAGAAAGTAAGGTAAATCAATATTCGAAGGGTTCAGGCGAATCAGACCCGCTTCAATTTTCGACATTTCTAGAACATCGTTAATCAAATCTAGAAGGTGCTCACCACTTTGGTTGATAATTTCAACTTCTTGCTGAATCGACGGAACGGTTTGTTTTCGTGTCAAGAGCTGAGAGAAACCAAGAATGGCATTGAGGGGCGTACGCAACTCGTGACTCATGTTTGAGAGAAATTCACTTTTAGCCTTGTTTGCCCGATCGGCTGATTCTTTCGCTTGATGAATTTCCTGAAAATCATGAGTGAGCCGTTGAGCCGTTTGCTGAAAATTCTGAACCAGGGTTTGAATTTCGATGACGGTGCTGTGAGGCCAGCGAATCGGACGTTTTTCAGAAAGTCGATAAGGTAAGTTAGTGGTGACAAGGGCCAGACGCTCAAGGGGTTGAATCAGTTGGTTACTAATCCACGTGGCCAAAAGTAATGCGATCCCTGTTAAACAGAGGATGATAAACATGTCCCTGGAATGAACGTTCATCACTTCTTTAACGTAGGGATAGGCCGCTGATTCGACCACCAATTTCCAGGGCATGTCTGGCTCAAACTCCGTTTCCTGCAAGAAGAATGAATTGAGCCATTGCACCATGAAAATTCCTTCACTGGGCATCCATTGAGTCATTTGTTCATTGGTGGCTATTAGTTCCCCAGAAACATACCGATCAAAGGGTTCTCCAATTGGGCGATCGCCAATGCTGCTAAAAATAACCTCATTCGTTTCCTTATTGAGGAGAGAGACCTCAAAATTAATCGAATGAACTTCGCTTGCCAGCGTTTCCATCAACGAACGGACATGGATTTCTCCAATCACAGCTCCTGTTAACTTATCCGCCCTCATCAAGGGATAACTCAAAATAGCAGAAAGTTCTTCTGGACTATGGTCATGCCAAAACCCCAGTTGAATTAGCGGAGATTGAGTGTAGAGAATTCTAGATAACGCAGGATGGCTGACTAAATTTGTGCCAATTAAACGGGTGTGTGGGGCAGCACTCACCACATCTCCATTCAAATCCACAATGGCCAATTGATGAAACGCAGGAAATGCCTGGTAAAGGGACTGGGTCATCGGCTGTAAACCTTTACTGGACAGCAGATTCGCCTCTGATGCTTCACGGGCGAGTATCTCGGTCGCATACCGATGGCTTTCATACCAATCCGACACATAATCTTCCAGATACCGAGACGTGATCGACAGTTCATCTTGCTGGAAGAAATTAATGTTCTTGACCACCTGATGACTGTCGAGTGCCATCAACGCCAGGGTGGGAAAGAAAACGAACGCGATTAGCAGATTAAAGAGCGTTTGTTGAAGCGACAACGTCTCAACGGCTTTAGGGCGATTTACCCAGGCATGAATCGGGGTATGCGTCAGAATCAGGCTGGCGACCAACGCATTAAAAATACCGTTAACGGCCTGTTTCAGCATGATGATTTGGGTCTGGCTCGGGTCCACTTCCATGATTGTTCCGTAGAGAACCCAGACCAGGGGGATGCCGATGAACACCCAATATCCCGCATTTATCAAAACCAAATTACCGCGATAGCGATTGTACAGCCAGCCTACAACCATCCCTTCGCACGCAAAAATGAGGGTTGCGTACGGGTGTCCCCATAGAAAAAAGGTGTAGCTACCCGCAAGGATTGCAGCCAAAATGCCCCACGGAAGCCCGTAGAGACACAGGACTAACCAAACTGCGATACTCCCAAAGAGAAAATCGATGTGAAAGAAAAATGACCAGCGCAGGTGATTGCCCACGACCCCAAGCCCGATCAGAATCAACAGGCCCAACATAGTAGACCGAGGCCAGGTGAGTGTCTGCGGGGATAGCGATCGCCTCAAAGCTTTTATAGCAGGGGCGATCGCCGCTTCAACAGGTTCTAGAAGCATAACGATATTCAGGGGTAAGAGACCGATACCAGAAGTAGGCGTAGTTCATGAATGGATGCTCCAACCCTCACCTACGAACGGCCAGGATAACGAGCGTCTGTAATGGAGGCTGAAAGCTCAGTAAAAATACGATTCAGTAAAAATACAGAGTTGTTCGAGACGTAAAACACAGTCAGTTTTAGAGTCTTAATTCAATCTCCTGGGATTTACGCATTTTTGTGGGTGGTGGCGAGCTGCACCCGCCACCACCCACAAAAATGCACTAGGTATGAAGGATTTGCGTAAGTCCTGTCTCCTTATTTTTAGAATTAACGAAAAATGTAGAGAACGAACAATCTCTTCACAAGTTGCTAAAACGAATTCACAAAAGTTGATATCCTTCTGAACCTATCTCCGTAAATCTGAGAAACATCTGGAAATCAATAGAGCTATGTGGCGACGAAAACCCCTGAGAAGACGATGAAAGCTTTGGAAGATACAGCGTGTGCGCTGAGGTTGAGCACGGTTGTGTGGGGGGGGGTGCGCCCCCCACAAACCTGCCAGTTCGTAATTAAAAAACACAAAACAAAAAGTTTCCC
>JAYKJC010000346.1:0-5120 GCA_035285885.1 Leptolyngbyaceae cyanobacterium
ATTCTTCGAGAGCGACGATCAGGAAGGTCGATTTGATGGTTAACTTAAAGGTTAACTGCGATGTGTGCTGGATGTTACATCTAGTCAACATTCCCAGTCAACGCTCACAATGGGATCACGCGATACAGTCTTGATGTTCCCAGCTAAGGCCGTGTTTCTGGATAAAAGCTTATGACCCTGGATTGGATATCTCCTGCCGACCGTCTGCGCGCGTTGCCCCCTTATGTCTTTGCACGATTGGACGAGTTGAAGGCACGGGCTCGCGAAGAGGGACTTGACCTGATTGACCTGGGAATGGGCAACCCCGATGGCCCAACCCCTCAGCCTGTAATTGATGCGGCGATCGCCGCCTTGCAGGATGTGTCTACCCACGGCTATCCCCCCTTTGAAGGAACCGCTGATTTTCGTAAAGCCATTACCGACTGGTATTTTCGGCGCTATGAGGTGAGGCTCGATCCCGACGGAGAAGCGCTACCGCTGCTGGGGTCGAAAGAAGGGTTGACCCATTTGGCGATCGCCTATATTAATCCAGGAGACATGGTGTTGGTTCCGACCCCGGCCTATCCGGCTCATTTCCGAGGACCACTGATTGCGGGCGGCACCGTTCATAACCTCATCCTCACGCCCGAGCAAGACTGGTTGATTGACCTGGGAGCCATTCCCGATGAGGTAGCCGATCGGGCCAAAGTTCTGTACTTCAACTATCCAAACAACCCTACGGCAGCAACCGCCCCACGCGAATTCTTCGAAGATATCGTTGCCTTTGCCCGCAAGCATGAAATTCTACTGGTTCATGACCTGTGTTATGCCGAGCTGGCCTTCGATGGCTATCAACCCACCAGCCTGCTCGAAATTCCTGGAGCGAAAGAGATTGGCGTTGAGTTTCACACGCTTTCCAAAACCTACAACATGGCCGGATGGAGAGTCGGGTTTGTGGTCGGCAATCGACATGTGATTCAGGGACTCCGGACGCTGAAAACAAACTTAGACTACGGCATCTTCTCCGCGCTCCAACGGGCTGCCAAGACCGCCCTAGAGCTTCCGGATGTTTATTTGCACGAAGTTCAGCAGCGCTATAGTCAGCGGCGAGACTGCCTGATCGAGGCATTTGGCAAACTGGGATGGAGCATTCCTAAAACCAAGGCCACGATGTATTTGTGGGTGCCGTGCCCAGTGGGGCTTAACTCAACAGAGTTTGCCTTGAACGTGTTGCAACGAACGGGCGTGGTGGTGACTCCGGGTAATGCGTTTGGGGTTGGGGGCGAAAACTACGTGAGAGTCAGCCTGATTGCAGAGTGCGATCGCCTCCTTGACGCAATGCAGCGCTTATCTGACGCAGGCATTCGCTATGAATCCTATGCGTCTGATGTTGAAAGCTTGGAGAGGGTGTAGCGGGCGATCGCCAGGCTTAATCGCGCCTGCTCCACTCCAGACAGCTCTGTCCATGCGGCGTAACGGACGGAGCGGAGCGCGACTTCGAGGTCATCGGACTGTTTGCCGCGCATCGAATAGGCGTAGGGACGGGCCAGCACAAACAAATCATCCGCTGACACTCCAGAAAATAGATTCTGAACGCACTGAACAAGCTGGTCGGCCATCGGCTGCTGCGTTGCGAAGAGCGCCTGAGCCTGTTGAGCTATACCGGAGAGTAGCGAAGACGGAACGCGATCGCCAAAATGCTGGACGAGATCGGCTTGCACTGAATGGACGGATGTATCGATAGTTGGAGACGCCCATTGCTGCTCAAGCTGAGCAAAGAAGGAGTGTTCGTGGGTTTGCATTGAAGCCAGTTCTTCGGGAGTTTGGTGGGCGACCCATTCCTGTTCGAGGGTATTGAAAAACTCGGCTGATGCTGGAGTGCTTGACTCCCATGGATAAGACGCCTCGTCTTCGAGGATGAGATGAAGCAAATCTTGTCGAATTTCATCAGCATCAGAGGAAAAAGGAACATGAGTGCGATCGCTAACCATTGGATACTCCTGAATCTAATTACTCACGAACGAACAGTGTGGATAAAGGGTGTCACTCGGTTGATGGGTGTATCATTTGACCCTTGGTGACACCAGTACCTACATTGCCAGTTCAGACCTTTCCGCATAGCGACCAAATTTCTATCAACTCGAATTTGGGCCACAAGGGAAACACGAAGGGTGACACTATTACAACTGGCTCTTCTACACCTAGCTCTTCTACAACTGGCTCTTCTACACCTGCCCCTACGGGTGGGTTGCCCTTTCCAGACATCTCCCTAAGAAGGCAAACTCATAGCGCTATGCGCTCTGGTTAACTACGAATATGTGGGGCGCGGCGCGCCCCACATATTCGTTTTTGTGCTCAACGCAGGTGCAAACCGCTATATGTGAAAGATACTTGAGCATTGGGCAGAACTCAACTCTCTCGGGTTGGATCAATCACAAATTCTAGAGCTTGACTTCGATGACTGCCAAACTTGATTTGCGTTCGCGATTGTAACGGAATTTCTTGCTGATGAACCCGTCGCCACCCCTCATTGCTCAGCAGCAAGGTGCCATAGCGAGAATAATCTCGCAGATAAAAGGTGGGTTCCATGCTGTCATCGGTGAGCGAATCTCGATAGAAAATTTCTGCATGCTGCCGCGATACGCCCGGTTCATTAATGACGAGATCGTTCCCTTCCATTTTGCCAATGCGCATCAGCCCCCCTTGAATGTGCCACACTTCCGTTGATGATCCTAAGGCTCTCAAGAAGGCCAGGGGCAAGCGGCGTCCAATCCAGGTGGGGGACTGTTCAGGAATCTCGGTGACCCCATCTCCCACGGGCTTAATCAGTTCACCGTCAAACTCTGGATGCATGTAGAGAACGGGAAGCGTCCAGGCGGGTTGATTAAAGCGATAGAGGGTTAGAAGTTGCTGTCGGGCGATCGCCACAGCCTGATCAATCGAATTCCGTTCTACCAAGGCTTGGGTGAATGCTTCGATGAAACTCAGGGCTTCGGCATCGGCGATCGTGTCGCGCATCGCCAACGCTGCCGGAACTCCGTGGTGAATCAACACCTCAGCCAAGCTACTACGAGGAATGAGGGTTTGCGACTGACTGCGATCGGGCTGAGCCCCCCAACACGCATTGAAAACCGCCAGCTTAATCTGATGCCGAGTCAGAGCTTGGGCCAGTTCCGTTCCATTCAATTTGGCATCGGGACGGAGAAACAGGAGCCCTCCATCTGGCCCCGGCACCCCATGCCCCGAATAGAAAAAGACGTTATACCGTCGCTCTTCCAGGGCATCCAAAAGTTCTGCCGCTGTGGGCTGCACGAGAATCTCAACCGTGCTATCCACCGATGAGCTAAAGCCTTGATACTGATTGGTATTCCGATACCGCAACACCTGTGCGAGGGACTGGGCTTCTTGCTCCAGATCCAGAGGTGACCCGTAGGCATGCGACTGACCCGTGTCTTGCGACGCTTCGGGATGAGTGGTTTGACCTAAGACCAGAAGAATTTTAAGCGTGTGTTCAGGTCGTAAGTCGGGCAGGGGATCGACGGCACTGGTTGTTCGGCTAAAGAGCATCTGTTGCCCCAGGGAAATCGCCTGCATCCCCGGTTCTGGCTGCATGATTTCCCAGGGAATGTTGGTCAAATCCGGATCGCGGATGTCGAGCCGGAGACGGATGGGTTTCCCTTGCCCGATGGCAATGCCCTGGCTTTGGTCGAGACTACTGCGAACACTCCCGTCAAACAACCATCGCCATAAGCACACCCCCAAATGCTGCATGAGTCGGCTGCTATAGCTGATGTTCTGATGTGAGCCAGTCTCCAAACTGGCATAGTTGCCCAGCATCATGTCGGGAACCGTTGAGTCATCGGATGAGGACGGTTGAGCCTCGAACCGGGGGATACTCGGTTCGCTTTGTGAAAACATGAGTTGCCAGTCATGCCAGCTTTGAGTCAGCGTCTGAGGCCACGAGCAGTCGCGATGAACATAGCCCCCCGGATAGGGGGCGTTGAGAACCCACAGCGCGTAGTGTCCCGACTGGGACGATTCTAAGCGAGATATTGCAAGGCTCAGGCAAGGAATATCAGACATGCAGACGGAGTGACACCATTGGAACAATACCGCTCACCTAGTCTATCTGGTCTTCAGGGGATGGGAAAAGAGGAGCACGCTAATTCTCTTCAAGCATGAGCATAGAAATCAGCATGAGAACAATCACCTTTGCACAGATGTGCAGAAAGGTCGCTCATCAGTACACTGAAGCTTGGTTAGGTTGTCTCTCGGTCTAGAGGAGGTCAGGATGGAGGTCAGGCGATCGCCCGCCATTGGCTTGTGGTGCGTTGTGATGATGATAATCGTAACCGCGTGCGGTTCAGCGTCAAATCAAGACTCCCAGCCTGTCGATGAAGCTGTGTCATCCAGCTCAACACCGCTTAACGAAATCGATGAGGTTAGCAGTCGTCCTGAGGGGGAACCCGGTAAGGAAACGCCCAACGTTGAGTCCGAGGAGAAACCCCGTCAATCCGTAGACGACACCTACCCGGTCAAGCCCCCGGCAGAAGCAGCTCCCAGGCAACCTCTTCAGTTATCGGACGAGGGGCAGACCTCGGGGGATTTCATTGCATTTCGTAACACGTTGCGTCAAGCGGTTCAGAATCGAGATGCGGAGTTTATTCGGGCGATCGCCGCTCCGGGCATTCGTCTCACCTTTGGACTCCCCATCACCATCGAAGACCTCGACCTCGACAATCCGAACGCCCCCTTCTGGAAACACATGGAAAAGGCGATCGCCACAGGCTGTGCCAACGAAGTCTTTGGAGTTGCACCTGAGCGAGAGTCCTGGATCTGTCCCCATGTTTTTTTGGCCCCGGATGCGCTGCCAAGCATCGACCCCTATGAAGATATTGTGATTGTTGGAGAAAATATCAACGTCCGGTCTGCACCGACAGATGACAGCCCAGTCATTGACACCGTATCAAACGAAGTGGTGCGCCACGATTACGACAGCGCCAATGAGATGACGGATGCACAGCGACAAGCCATGAGCACCCTCGAAGGATGGCAACCCATCATTACTTCTACCGGGCAGCGAGGATACGTATCTAGCCGCTACGCCTATTCGCCCATTGGCTATCGGGCCTTCTTCACAA
>JAYKJC010000347.1:0-9104 GCA_035285885.1 Leptolyngbyaceae cyanobacterium
TGCGGCAGCGTCCTCAGCCCGTGCATCGCGATCGCCCCTGCCTCAACTACGACATCGGCAAATGTCCAGGCGTCTGTCAGCAGTTGATCTCACCCGAGGATTATAAGAAGACCCTTCAGAAGGTGGCAATGATTTTCCAGGGACGAACCAAGGAACTGGAAGATGCCCTCACGGCCCACCTGGCGAAAGCAGCAGAAGATCTGAATTTTGAAGTGGCAGCTCGACTGCGGGATCAGCTTCAGGGCTTGCAGTACCTGGGCTCGGACCAAAAAGTGTCGTCTCCCGATGACACCGTAACGCGAGATGCGATCGCCCTCGTAGCGGACGATCATCACGCCTGCATTCAGCTGTTCCAGGTACGGGCAGGGCGCTTGGTGGGCCATCTCGGATTCGTCGCCGATGCTCAGTCTGGAACTCCCGGCGAGATTCTTCAGCGAGTTTTAGAAGAACATTACCAAACCGTTGAATCAGTTGAAATTCCAGCAGAGATTCTCACCCAGCATGAATTGCCAGATCACGAGATCCTAGCGACCTACCTCTCCGAACGCCGAGGCCGCAAGGTGTCCATCTACGTGCCCCAGCGTCAGGCCAAGGCCGATCTCATTGAAATGATTGAGCGCAACGCAGGCTACGAACTCGCCCGCACCCAGCGATTCGCAGAACGCAATAATCAAGCCATGCTTGATTTGGCTGAAATTTTGGATCTGCCAGACCTGCCCCATCGCATCGAAGGCTACGACATCTCCCACATTCAAGGGTCTGATGCGGTGGCGTCGCAGGTGGTGTTTATCGATGGGCTCCCCGCCAAACAGCACTACCGCCATTACAAGATTAAGAATCCCACAGTGCGGGCGGGACACTCCGATGACTTTGCCAGCATGGCCGAGGTGATCCGACGACGGTTCCGCCGATATGCAGAAAAGAAACAGGCGATCGCCGAACAGCGCACCACCAAAAACTCCGTGCTGGCTCCCAACACCGTAAGGGACGATTTCCCTGATTTGGTGATGATTGATGGGGGCAAGGGACAGCTTTCTGCCGTGGTTGCGGTGTTGCGAGAGATGAACCTCATGGATGAAGTCCGGGTGGTTAGTCTGGCCAAACAGCGCGAAGAAATTTTTCTTCCCGGAGAATCACTGCCCCTGGTCACCGAGGCTGAGCAACCCGGTGTTCAACTCCTGCGGCGGTTGCGAGATGAGGCTCACCGATTTGCCATCAGTTTCCATCGCAAGAAGCGCTCTGACCGAATGCGGCGATCGCGCCTCGACGATATTCCTGGCCTGGGTGGACAACGCAAAAAGGAACTGTTGGCCCACTTCCGATCCATCGACTATATTCGCGAAGCTACCCCTCAGAAAATTGCTGAAGTACCCGGCATTGGCCCCAAGCTTGCCCAACAAATTTACGAATACTTTCATCCTCAAGTCGAAGAAGAGGCGAGTTCTGTAGGCTAATACTCGCCTCACTTGCGTCAGTGCGTTTGGCGTTGCTGATTAGTCCGCATCATCCTCCGCCTGATTATCCGGACTATCCGAACTATCGACCGTAAAGGTGACCTCTCGAACCGCCCCTGGATCTCCCATGAGTTCCTCATCACCCCCATTCTGGGCAACCAAAACGCCACCCGCATTCCCTGCACGAATAGTAATGTTCTGAGAGCCAACCCATGTTTGCTGGGTCCCTTCAGGCAGAACCTCTTCAAGCTCCTGTTTCCCATCAACGATAATCCGCAGCCAGGATCGCTGGGTCAGTTCAAGGGTCACTTTGAGCGGAGAATCCGGATCGGCCCCGGCGGGAAAAGTTTCTGCCTGAGTAAGTTCGTCATCCTCCGTATTCGCCAACTCAGAGGATGAAAGCAGTGACTCATCCAAAGGTTCAGGAGTCAAATCAGGCGATGAAGACTCGGCCACTGACGATTCATCTGATGATGACGGAGGCTCTTCGAATGATTCAGGTGCCGATTCTGCCACCTCTGAGTCTAATGAATCACTGGCCTGACTCGCTGGAGACGAAAACCTCGCCAGATATTGCTGCAACCCGCCAATTGCAACAATGATAATGACCGTGTAAGCAATCCAAAGATGGGTCGGACGAAGTTGAGAAGTTGACTTATTCCATGAAGGTTGAATACTTCGCCCATCGATCTCGACTGGAAATTTCGACGCAACGACACTTCCGTCAAGCCCGAGAGCTTCTGCATATCGACGAATAAAGCCACGAATGTAGACAGGCTCAGGCAACTGATGAAAGTCAGCCGTTTCAATCGCTCTAAGCAAGCGGGCTTGAATCAGAGTCTGCTCAGCCACTTGTTCTAACGCAAGAAGCTGACCTTCACGGACTTCATGAAGGTATCCTCCAATTTGCATCAATGCCTCAACCTGGCGCTCACTGGGCTGGGTCGTTTGTTGCCCCATTGCTACCAATTCCCCTCAAGTTATATATGGTCTACGTCGCGTTTATGTGGGTAGTCGCCTATACCAAAAGAGACTCAGGCCATCGGGCCATCCCGAATCCTCTAGTGTTCTCCCTTCTCAATGACGACTATTTTTATTGATGAGATTACCACAAAGCATTAATTTCAGATTGGGTTAGAGGACGGAATTTACCCGGTTTCAAGGACTGGAGTTCGATATCGCCAATGGCACTGCGATGCAGCTGAATCACAGGATGGCCGAGCTGATCTGCGACTCGACGAATCTGCCGATTCCGTCCTTCTCGCAACACAATTTTGAGCAAAGTCTGGTTTGGCAAGGCGTGTCTGCCCTGCTCTTGAAGAATCTCAACTTCAGCCGGACGAGTCTTTCGACCGTCTAACAAAACTCCAGAACACCATTGAGCCAGTGTCTCCACTGTCGGGCATCCTCGGACCCACACGTGATACGTCTTCGGTATGGAGTGACGGGGATGTGTCAGATGAAAGGTCAGTTGGCCATCATTCGTGAGCAAAAGTGCCCCCGTTGAAGCCGTGTCAAGTCGCCCAACGGGATGAATCCCCTGAGACCGTTGTAATGCCTTAGGCAGCAGGTTCAGCACTGTCTTTCGTCCCTTCTCGTCCTGGCAGGTTGACACCACACCCGCAGGCTTATTCAGCAAAATATAGACTAAGTTGGGCCTGTTTGTTGGACGGATGACTTGACCATCCACTTCAATGCGGTCAACCGTTGGGTCAGCCCGCTGCCCCAGGGTAGCCAATGCTCCATTCAGCCGAACACGTCCATCACTAATCAACGTCTCGGCGTGGCGGCGTGACGCAACACCCCACTGAGCCAAAATTTTCTGAAGCCGCTCACTCATGATTTTGTTAGAAAATCAAAACATCCTTCATCAAGCGTGTGAGCCATTCTTGTTTTCAATCATTCTTGCTTTCAACCAAAGAAGGGTGTAGGAGTCACGCTCACCACACCCTTTCCATTCTATAAATACAGCGACCGATTGCTGAGACAGTGACAACCAGCTAATGATGGCTAGCTGCTCACCTTATTCTTCATCGTCTTCGTCTTCATCCTGAGGATAATAGAAGCTCTTTGAGCGGCCAGTTAAAACGGACTTACCGAGAGAAAGTGCTCTTTGTGCCTGTAAACGAGCTTTTCCACTCCATGCGGCACGATGCATGCTCCGCTTTGATTTAGATCGTTTCTTCTTTGGAACAGCCATGTCTGCGATCGCCAGATTTCTTCACAACCTTGTCAGTATACGCGATCGCTCAATTATATGTCTAGCCCTTCATCAAGGATCCAGCAATCCTCATTATGGAAGTTCAGGGGACAAAACGGTCGCCGCAAGCGACCGTTTTGTCCCCTGAACCTATACACGTGAGCACCGACAGGGCGCGAAGTCTTTCAAAATTAGAATTGCTGTCAAGGATCGTCAGTGATCCTTTTCTAACGGAATAGGGAAACATTTTAGTAGTAGCCACGTCAGCATGTTTACGTACGACTCTTGGATGGCATCACTGCGTCAATAGCATGACAGAGTCATTAGCTCGAAAGGCTTAGGACTCTATGTGACGCAGATCATACCCCTTCACCTGCCTGTATCATATCTTTTACCTAAGAACGTCACAGGCGACTCCATTGCAGCATCACCCTGCGCTAGCTTTGCCAAAGGCATATTAGATATATCAAGATTCCTTGACGGCGATCGCAGTTGCTTCCATTTTCGCCCTTTACGTTAGGTAGCTAATGATGTCTGACCCTCTCACTTCTTCGACGCCTACCCTATTGCCGTCAGCAATTGGTGAAATCACGGCTCAAGTGGCTCGCTCAAAAGAAATTACGCTGGCAGACCGCTACGGACTGATGGCTGCCATCCTCAGCGACTCACTCAAAGAGGAAGAAAGAGATGCCATTGATCGATTGCTGCGAGCCGTTTGTCGAGGGCGATTTACTATCGTGAATGACATTTCTGCACTCTTATAGTCAGCACTTTTATTTGTAGGAAATAAAGTTTATGAAAAAGGGGGTGGACGTTGAACGTCTAACCCCCCTTTCCACTTTTCATAAGAGGGAACCGCTGCGGAAGCCTCTGGCCCCAATTTGAACGGGAGCCAGAGGCTCTCGTGGGCATTCCCAACAAGACGCTGGGAACAAGGAATATGCTAAACACGTATGGAGCGCCGCTCCACACCTGTGCTGTACCAACTTGCACACTGCTATAAAATTCAGGAGTCCTTGGGGTTAGACGATGGAGGGTCTGCTTTGAGGTCGGGGATGATCGATGAAGGCCAGGGCAATGTTGGATCTTCTTGCAATCCAGAATCATTCATATCGGCTTCATGGTTAAAATTCAAGTGATCCATTAGCAGAGTCGCTTCACCTGCGGAAGCTTGAGACGCATCCTGACGATGAGCAAGCACGTCATGTAACTGATAACGGCTGACCAGGTCTTCTAAGTCAGACAAAACCTCTTTAGCAGATTGATACCGTTCCCGAAATGAGTATCGGGTCATCTTGGTAAGAATTCTTTCAAGTTCAGAACTCACATCGGTTGTGCTCTGCCAATCCAGCTCTCCTGTCATCGGGTTAGTGTTGATGCGATCCGGCGCTAATCCAGTCAGTGATTGAATCCCTATCACACCTACCGCATACACATCGCTGTTAAATCGAGGCGTACCCGCCGCTTGCTCATTCGGCATATAGCCTCGCGTTCCAATCGTGATGGTTTGCAGTTGAGTTTGGTCGTCTTGGAGCTGTGCTTGCATTTCTTTCACGGCTCCAAAGTCGATGAGGACGAGTTTTTGGTCACTCCGACGACGAATGATGTTGCTAGGCTTAATATCTCGATGAATGACCCCACATCGATGGATAAAGTCCAGAATAATCATCATTTCGGCTAAGAATTTGACGATATCCGCTTCAGTTAAATCTTTTTGGAGCAAAAATTCTTGCCGGAGCGGATCACCGTTAATAAATTCTTGGACGAGATAGAACTCTTCTCCTTCTTCAAAATAGGCGAGAAGTTGAGGGATTTGTGGGTGCTTACCCAGCTTTTCCAGGGTTTGAGCTTCTTTTTGAAAGAGCCGTTGAGACAGAGAGAACAGCTTGGGATCGTTGGTGACCGGGCGGAGTTGTTTGACGACGCAAAGGGGCTGTCCGGGGCGCTGAAGATCTGCCGCAACGTAGGTTTCTCCGAACCCCCCCGCCCCTAAAACGTCTACGATCTGATAACGGCCCGAGAGGAGCTTGCCGAGGGTCTCGCGCTCACGTTCCCCCAGTAAATCTTGCAAGTCGTCTTGTTTGCTAATAATTTCGCGAATAATCGGTGAGCTTGAGTATTGCTTGAGGGTTTGTCGAAGCTGTAGGCGATGGAGCTTTTCCCGAACGAGCCCCGCAATCACGTATGACAAACCGCTAAGGGCGATCGCCACTAACGGTATGGCCGTTGGAACGATGAGCTGCCCTCCGATGAATGCGACTGCCCCCACACCCCCAGCGACAAGCAGCATTACCCCCGTGAGAATCGTCCGATGGGAGAGCTTTTGGGGGCGACCAATAACAACCCCTGAAACCACAACCAGACTGATGATAAAGGCACCTTGCCCCCATTTGGATGGAATGGCCTGGGCGATCGCCCTCTCCGTCATGAGGGTGGCGATCGCGTTAGCATGAACTTCGATACCAGGGAGCGTCCCTACGGGAGTGGAATGCAAATCTTGAAAAAGAGTAGCTGTCGGCCCAATGAGCACAATTTTGTCTTTGAACCGTTCATTTTTTAGATGCTGCTCCCAGGTGAATGGATCTATCAGCGTCCAAAACGAATCCCGCTGAAAGGTTCCATCTGGGCCAAAGTAAAAGATTCCGTCTCCTTTGGGTGGTGCGTAGTCAACCTGGGCGGCCTCTAGGGTCGCCACATCGAACGAGGGTACAGTGTCCTTCAGTTCTTGGAAGTAGGCGTGCTGGTCAGGATAGAAATCAGCCAGGTCATCGGGAAAGGTTTCGGAGAGGCGATGAATGCGATTATCGAGTTCAATCCAGTAGTTGATATGGCCAATGTGAACGGCATCAGTTCGGAAGAGGCTTGCAGGTTCAATCAGTTGGGTAATGGTGCCTTGCCCCGTGGCTAATTCTTGATCTTCGTAGCTTGCGGCTAAGACGATTTGATTGGGAAACGTTTCGATCGTGTTGATCAATGACTGATCATCATTGCCCTCCCATCGGCTGGGCAAGTCAAAAATTAAGTCAATGGCAACGGCTTTTGCGCCTGCGTCTAAGAGTCTTTCGGCGGCGATCGCATACGCCCTTCGCTGCCAGGGAAATTCAGCCAACGGCTCAAAATACGAAAACGTGGCTGGGTCATCCAGATAGAATTCGCCTTGTTCGAGGGACGATTCATCAATGGCGACAATCACAATGTCTTCTGGCGCAGGAGTGCTGCCACGAAGCTGCGTGAAGAAGGTATGCGTCTGACGCTCCATTAATTCTGCAAGACCCACATTTAAGACGGTGACCGCTGCACCCGCAACCGCCCATGTCCCCATCATTAAATGTGCAAATCCTATGGGGCCAAGCACCTGACGCCCTTTGAGCAGGGCATCGCCCCCGCGTTGCAGAAGTCTCAGGGAGATGCCTGTTTGTTTCAAGAAGCTGACTAGAGTAAACGCGGTCTGCTGATTGGTTTTTGACGACGTTTTCTTGCTGTTTTGATTCTTATTGTTTTGATTCTTATTGTTTTGATTCTTACTATTTTGAGCGTGATGATGTGAGCGCCGGGGGTCGGAATGTTCTGCATCAGAAGAATGCAGGGACTCGGATTGGTGCTTGTGATGGGGGGGACGATTCATACAATCAACGAGCCTGACGGGGTGTGTGATGACTATTTCATGCTCACTGTAAGGCAGTCCGCACTAAAATCAAAATCCAAACGTGCTTGAGTCTCACACTACAATAGAGTGATTAGGAGTTTTGAATCATTTATGTCTCAGCAATCTGTTGCCCAACCTGTAAACTCTGCGATTTCAACGATGTCGCTTTCACCGACGCATGTCGTCCGAGGTCGAGGCGTGATTGGCACTGTTGCCCATACGATTGCAGCTCTGGGCGATCGCCCGTTGGTGATTGGGGGCGATCGCACTTTGACGGTGGCCGCACCTTTTCTGTCACCGCTCTGGGAAGCCGGACTTGTCCATGCTGAGGCCAGCTATGGCCATGACTGTAGTGCAGAAGGACTGGCTCGCCTGAAGCAAGCCGTTGCGGATCATCAGGCCAACCTCATCATCGGTGTGGGTGGGGGCAAGGCTCTAGATGCGGCTAAGTTGGTCGCCTACGAGTCAAACTTGCCCATCGTTACCCTACCGACCTCTGCTGCCACCTGTGCCGCCTGGACAGCGCTGTCAAATGTCTATTCTGAGCAGGGAGCTTTTCTGTACGACGTAGCCTTGCCCAAGTGTCCCGATATGCTGATTTTGGACTACGACTTAGTGCAACTGGCAGATCGCCGGACATTGGTGGCTGGGATTGGCGATGCATTGGCCAAGTGGTACGAAGCGTCCGTCAGCAGTGGTCATGTAGACCAGACGCTCATCATTGCGGCGGTACAGCAGGCACGGGTGCTGCGCGACATTCTTTTTCAGAAATCTGAGGGGGCGATCGCCCATCCCGGTAGCCAGCAGTGGTGTGACGTGGTTGACGCCTCGGTTCTTCTGGCAGGTGTCATTGGTGGACTGGGTGGCGCACAGTGTCGCACCGTAGCCGCCCATGCCGTTCACAATGGCTTGACCCATCTGCTCGAAAGTCATGGGACGCTGCACGGTGAGAAAGTAGCTTATGGCATTCTCGTGCAGCTTCGGCTAGAAGAAATGATTCAAGGCAATCAGCTTGCGGCAGCGGCTCGCCATCAGTTGTTAAAGTTCTATCAATCGATTGGACTGCCCTGTCGATTGCACGATCTGGGGCTGGGAGATGTTTCACTTTCCAAATTGGAGCAAGCGGCGACGGTTGCGTGCTTGCCCAAGTCAGATATTCATCACCTGCCCTTCGACGTGACGCCCACCCATGTGGTAGCAGCTATGGTATCGACAACGGTGGAGTCACATTCGTCAAGCTCAAGTGCATTAAGCGCAGGCGCATCAGGCTCAGAATCTCACACTCTAGAATCAGCAGATTCTTTCGCTTAAGCGAGGCTGTTCGCCTCAATACGTTCTCAAGAAAAGCTTGGATAGAGCACAGTGCCCCCTGTCCAAGCGCAAGACGCAATATCGCTTTACGCTTTTGTGTTAGGGCATTCGATCTGCATGTTTCCCTCGCACAGCGGGGTACTTGTTTAGCGTATTCCTTGTTCCCAGCGTCTCGCTGGGAATGTCCGTGAGAGCCTCTGGCTCCCGTTCAAATTGGAGCCAGAGGCTCCCGCAGCGGTTCCCTGACTCTGTCAGGGAACCAGAACTAGAGAACGCCAAACACATCCACAGCGGGGGAAACATGCGCAAACCTTAACCCGTAGGACTATACGTTTTATCCGAAGGGCGATCGCCCCTTGGATAAAGATTCTTCGAGAGCGACGATCAGGAAGGTCGATTTGATGGTTAACTTAAAGGTTAACTGCGATGTGTGCTGGATGTTACATCTAGTCAACATTCCCAGTCAACGCTCACAATGGGATCACGCGATACA
>JAYKJC010000348.1:0-16443 GCA_035285885.1 Leptolyngbyaceae cyanobacterium
CTGATTGCGCCCAAACTCTTACCCGTTCGCAGAAGCTGCAACAGCAAGCTGCTGGACGATAGCTACGACCTGAAGGAATATGTCAGCGAAGTTGTGATTACGCCGCGATCTAGCTTAATTGGGCAAAGCATTCGTTCAAGCGGAATTCAACGAAAATTTGACATGGACGTGCTCGAAGTGGTGCGCGATGGAACGCACTTTGCTCAGCCTTTAGCCGACAAAGAATTGCAAGTGAATGATGTGCTCATCGTCCGCAGTTCTAAAGATGATCTGCTGAATATTAAAACCGAACAAGGGCTAGAGATTCTGCCGGACGTGAAGTTCAACCACGAGTCGCCGGAGTCCATTGAAGTTGAGTTAGCCACAGGAGAAGAGGGCATCGCTGAAGTGCTCATTCTGTCGAATTCCCGGTTGAACGGCTCGACCCTCAAGGAAATTCGGTTTCGACAGCGGTATAACGCCACCGTTTTGGCCATCCGACGGGGCCAAGAACTGATTCGGGAGCGATTGGGCAGGGTGCCTCTCCGATTTGGTGACCTGTTACTCGTCCAGGGGCCGCGAGAAAGTTTTCTCGGACTGCAAACCACTCGGGAGTTGCTGGTGCTTGAGCAACGGGATATCGAGAGTCAGCGACGTGAAAAAGCAGGGGTGGCGATCGCCATTATCCTCGGCGTCATTGCTCTGGCGGCTCTAAACATCACCCCGATTCTCGTCAGTGCCCTGGCGGGCGTCGTTTTGATGGTGCTCACCGGATGTCTCAAACCCGGCGAGGTCTACGGTGCTGTCCGGTGGGACATTATTTTTCTCCTAGCGGGCTTGATTCCCTTGGGCATTGCCATGGAAAAATCGGGTACCACTCGGTGGATCGCCGATCAGCTGTTGTCGCTGAGTGGCAATGTGTCGGGCTACTGGATGTTGCTGTTGTTCTACATTGCAACCACGCTTCTGACTGAAATTTTGTCGAACAACGCCTCGGTTGTGCTGATGATTCCCATCGCCGTAGAAGTTGCTAGAAGCCTCAGCTTAAATCCCCTGGCCTTCATGTTTGCCGTGACCTTTGCCGCCTCGAACAGCTACATGACGCCCATCGGCTATCAGACCAACACCATGGTCTATGGCCCAGGAGGCTATCGTTTTTTGGATTTTACCCGTGTTGGGGCTCCCTTGAGCATCACACTGGCGATCGTGACCCCATTGCTGATCATCCAATTCTATGGGCTCTAGGAAGCCGTGATCAAGGTGTTGGACGGCTCTTAAGATCAGAAAAAACAAAGCGCTGTGCGCTGAGGTTAAGCACGGTTGTGTAGGGCGCACCGCGCCCTACACAACCGTGCCTGTGCTTAAGGCGAATGCACATCGCTATAATTCACAGATTTTCGTGAGGGCTATCCCATTAAAATCACGTTATCGAGTACGTGAATGATGCCGTTGTCTGCTTCAATGTCAGCGGCAACAACCGTTGCATTCTTTACCTCGAAGCCATTTTTCGTGCGAATGGGAATGGGGAAACCTTCCACAGAGACCACCGATTCATGCTTCGCCAAGTCGGCCTGAGTTAACTTTCCAGGCACAACATGGTAGGTCAGAATTCGGGTGAGCTGAGGAATATTCTGAACCAGCGTCTGGATGGTTCCTGGGGGAAGCTTGGCGAAAGCATCATCATTCGGCGCGAAGACCGTAAATGGCCCCGGACTTTTTAAGGTTTCCACGAGTCCTGCGGCTTTGACTGCCGTCACCAGGGTCTCAAAGCTTCCCGCGCCCACTGCAATATCAACAATATCTGGCATGGTTCAACAACCTCTCTTCAGGTTTCAAAATCTTTTAGGGCAAAATCTAAACTCTAAGATTACGCAACCGTCCCCTGAGCGAAGTCGAAGGGAACAGTTACACAATTGCCTTACCGATAGTCCGGACTTTGAATGTCGCGGAGCCGAGCTTCGGGACGCTTAAACCGATCCATCTGAGCCTCAAAGAACTGGCGATTGGCCATAAGGTGATCGGGGTTGGGATCATCGAGTGGATACAACAAAGCCGCCCGCAGAGCTTGAATGACCGCAGAGGTGACGTTGTACATGGAGCGCTGGAAGGTGATGCCAAGCTGGATCAGCATGTCGTCTTCCCCACGACAGTGCTGCTTGTAATAATCCAACAAGTAGGGGGGTAAGAAGTGCAGCATGTCTTGCATCAACAGCGTTGGAGGAATGCCCGCAGTCCCCACCGGGAAGACATCCGCATAGAGAATGCCGTAGTGAAAGTCAGCTTGTTCAGTAGGCACTTGCCTCGCCTGCGCATTGTACGATTTGGTGCCTCGGAACGGAGCGGTGCGGTAGAAGACGGCCTCAACGTAGGGCAACGCTGCTTCGTAGAGCCACATAAAGCCCTTCGATTTTGGAATGATTTCGTAACATTCGCCTCGAACATAGAGGTGGTGGTAGATGGGGCGTCCGGCGATCGCAAAAATGCCGTTCACCAAAAAGTTCATAGCATCTGGCACGGAGGTGAATTTGCCCTCATCGTAGAGGTCAGACATCTCAAAGAAAACGGGAGCCATCACTTCCCAAAACAGTCCCAGGTTTGAGTAGTAGGACAGTTGCCGCACCTGCTCAATAAACATCTCTGGGAAGAGTTTATACAGCCCCATCATCAAGGGATTGCCTTTGAAATAGGCACGAATGGCGCGATCGGCATTGGCGCGATATTCGTCTGTGTCGAGGTAGGCATCAAATCTATTGGCCGGGGCATACATCTTCCGATGCCACAGCATCGCCCGCATGCAGGCTTCGGCAAACTCCATGTTAATGCGGTCATGCCACAGGTGATGCACAAGCTTGGGCAACCCTGATGAGGTCTCTCCCTTCTTGATAAACTCCAGCAGTTCGGGGTGAGCCGTTGCTTCGCCTCGCCAAATCCGCAAGTCCGCGTCGTCTCCCGCATAGTGGTTGTGCAAATCCAGATATTCCTGAGGGAGAAAATACTTGAACGCAGGGAGGGGATTTAGAAAGACTCGTTCCGCAATGTAGAGCAAGTCGCGCCAGTAAAAGTCCATCGGAACCGCGTAGGCTTTGTAGATCCCGATGATCTGCATGAGATTTTCTGGGGTATCCGGCAGCATGGATCCACCCGCTTCTAGCCGATGAATGATGTCGGCGAACTCGTGGGTTGACGGTGGAATTTTGGTGTTGAACGGTGCTTCAAGTGTAGTCGTCATAACAGAGATGAATCCTAAACAGCGTCAGCAAAACAGAGGGATAACGTCGGGGGAGTGATTAGGCTTAAGGAATCATAGGAATCGTGTCTTCAGGAAGGGCAGCAACGCGAGGGGACAGAGGCGATCGCCCACTCGCCCTAACGTCTTGAATGAGACCGCTAAACGTGACTTCTTCAATGGGAGTCGGACTAAACGACGCAACCATTGTTGACATGGTGGATTCACTCCACCGCACCAGCCAGGTGGGCTGCACACCCAGGAAAACAATCGTGGCCACCAGCATCAGCGCCGGAACCCGCTCTCGCCATTCCACTTTCGGGAAATAGGCGATCGCATTATCCAATTTGCCAAAGCAGGTACGGTTCAGCAGAATCACAAAATACACCGCCGTGAGTCCACTTCCGACCACGCAGAAGAGCGTCTGCCAGGGAAAGACGTGGTAACTGCCCTGGAAGACGAGAAATTCTGCAATGAAGCCCACCAATCCAGGGATACCCGCACTCGCCATGCCGCTAAGTACCAGCAGAGCGCTGATCAGCGGTAGCCCCCGAATTGGATTCATCAAGCCATTCAATACGTCGAGTTCACGGGTTCCCACCTTCGTCTCAACAATGCCTACCAGGTGGAAGAGAATGGCGAGGATGAGTCCGTGGGCGACCATTTGAGCGACGGCACCCACCATGCTGAGGGCGGTGAGGGATGCCCCACCCAGGAGAATGTAGCCCATATGTCCGATGGAACTGTAGGCCACCATTCGCTTGATATCCTTTTGGGCGATCGCCACCAACGCCCCATATAGCACACTGATCGTGGCCCAAGTTGCCAATCCTGGCGACAGAAGTGACCAGGCATCAGGGAAGAGCATAAACCCAAATCGCAGCAGTCCATACGCTCCCAGCTTTGCCAGTACGCCGCCGAGCAGAATGGCAACGGGGGACGATGCCGCCACATAGGTATCGGGTAACCAGGTGTGCAAGGGGAACAGAGGCACTTTGATGCCGAAGCCAATCAACAACGTGACCAGTAACACCACCTGGAGCCCCAGAGAAAGGGACTGACCCGCCAGAGACTCATAGGCAAAGCTCGTTCCCTCGGTCAGCCACACCAGACCCAGGAAGCTGGCTAAAATCAAGGCTCCTGAGAGAGCGGTGTAGAGCAAAAACTTGGTTGCCGCATAGCCCCGCTTTTCGCCACCCCAGATTGAAATCAGCAGGTAGAACGGAATTAGCTCAATTTCGTAAAACAGGAAAAAGAGCAGCAGGTTGTGAGCCAGAAATGCCCCAGCAATGGCACCACTGACCAGCAGGATCAGCGAGTAGAAAAGTCGGGGACGATTGGTTTCTTCGTTACTGCTATAGATGGCAATCCAGGTCAAGAAGCCGTTGAGTGCCAGCATGGGATAGGACAGACCATCAACCGCCAAGTCGTAATCAAGACCCAGCAGCGGTAGCCAAGAAATATATTCCTGGAGCTGATACGCTGCGTTGGAGAAATCCAGTTGGCTCGACAGCCACAGCGTCCAAACTAAAACCAACCCGCTTAAGATCAAGGCCGATAGCTTGAGCCGATGGGGCGGAATGGGCAAGACGCTGATGCCAATCGCGCCTATGACAGGAAACCAAATCAGTGTGCTAAGCATAGAACCTCTGAATCGCCTTTCACCTCATGAACATCGAATCTGCTCTTTCACGAGTTAAGTACGGATTAACTCGTTTTGTTCTGCGAACTCTATCTGAAACCGTTGCCGCCAGGGCTTATGCCGCTATGGGAAAAGGAAGTGTGCAACAGGCCCCCAACCCACGGCCAGGGCGATCGCCACACTCGCCAGGGTGATGGTCAGAAGGTAGAACTGACCCTGCCCTGTATTTCCGTATCGCAGCGTTTCCCCACTGACCAGGGAGAAGAAACCGACAAGATTCACCACCCCATCAATCACAAAGCGGTCAAACCAATCCACGATGAAGGAGATAGTCGCTACTCCCAACACAATCGTCGAGCGATAGAGCTGGGGAGTGTAGAGATCGTTGGCAAAGAAGTCTTGAATCCACTTCAGCGGAAGCTGTACGGGCTTTTGAATCCATGGGCCAACGTACACAACTCCACCGATGAAACAGCCCATCAGGCTGGACCATAGCAGGAGAACAGCGACGTTTTTGTCGAGGGCGGCCCAACTTGGAAACAGGGACAAACTCTGAAGAATCAGCGGCATGTGGAGGGTGACTCCAAACAGCGTCATCATCGGCAGAATGAGCAGCCAGAAATTTTCGGGCGATCGCTCCGTCATCTGATTCGGGCGACCCGCAAAAATTAGACCAAACTCTCGCACCAGACTAAAGGCCGTCAAGCCATTCACCACCAGCACCAGTGCAAACAACCAGGGATGACTTTCCCACAGCCCATCGGCAAGCTCCAACAGTGCCCAAAATCCACCCAGGGGAGGCAGTCCAACCAGACCCACAACACCCGTCAGAAAACAAATGCCAGAGATGGGACGACGACTCCACAATCCACCCAGTTGAGTCAGGTCTTGGGTGATGGAATTGAGAATGATTGAGCCCGTACTCATCGTCAGCAATCCCTGGGCAAGGGCATGACTGAGAATTAGCAGGAGTGCAGCCTCAACATGATGAGTAGCAACGGCGATAAACACCAACCCCATGTAAGCGCTGACGGTATAGGAGAGCGATCGCTTGACATCGATCTGACCAATCGAAATGAGGGTTCCTCCCAATGCAGTTGCCGCCCCAATCGCAATCATCACAGTCAACGTGACAGGCGACAGCATCAAGACAGGCTCCAGTTTGACCAACACCCAGGCTCCCGTCGCCACCACCACTGAGTTCCGGAGAATCGTACTGGGAATCGGCCCCTCCATGGCTTCATCAAGCCATAGGTGCAAGGGAAACTGGGCACATTTACCCATCGGCCCTGCAATCAACGCCAACCCTAAAAGCGTGGCCGTCGCAGGAGGAAGTTGAGCAGTTTCTGCCCACTGGGCCAGTTCGGTAAAGTTCCAGGTTCCAGCCAGGGGATACAGCGCCAACACTCCCATCAACAAGAAGAGGTCGCCCACCCGCTTGGTGAGAAATGCATCGCGGGCTCCCGTAACCACCAGCGACTGGTTCAACCAAAACCCAACCAGCAGATAGGTTCCCAAGGTCAGGATTTCGAGCACCATGTAGCTGAAAAACAGGGAGTTGCAGAGGATGAGGGCACACATTCCGGCTTCAAACAGGGCGAGAAAACCGAAGAATCGAGCCCAGCCCCAATCCATTTCCAGGTAGCCCACCGCATACACCTGAGCGAGGAAGTTTAGCCCGGTGACCAGAAGGACGGCACCCACGGTCAGTGAGGAAACTTCTATAGGAAGGGTCAGCGTTAAGTCTGCAACCTTTAGCCAAACCGTTTCAATCTGCAAGGGAGGCTGGTGCCAAACCAGCGGGAAAGCAAAGACTCCGTGAACAAACGCGAGAAAAGTCGTCAGTAGATTAACGTAACCCGCTGGACGAGGCCCAGTACGTCGAATCACACTTGGCGACCAAAATAGGCTCAGCAGCATCCCAATGAGGGGATAGCACGGAACGAACCAAAATGTTTCTACCAAAAACTGCGTCATGGACAACCCTAGGCATTCAACAGAAGACAGATAAACATGCGTAGACCATGCCTATGCTCAACTCAGCACTACCCTCCAGCAGTACTAAACCTGAGCGAAACTCGGACATAGCCTTGTTTCAGACATAGCTTTATAGAGTGAAAGCTATTAATTCTATTTTTTGGATTTTGTTTTATCTATGATTGAATTATGTAACAACGATGACGCAAAAGTAAAGATTTTCTTATCAGTTGATCTGATTGAAGTGCTTAACAGGCGCTTATTAGAGCCTTAGAGCGTGCGGAACGAACGCGTCATTCATCAGGGCACAGGGTCACACACCGTCTAAATACCTTTGCTGATATGGCTTTCCTCAGTGCTTTATGCAACGAAATATGAGAGACGGATCGGGGTCTGCCCATCTTGCCTCTCATGTTTCATTTGTAATTCATTTGGGAATGCGACAGACCCTCCCCAATGAAGATATTGGTAGAGAATCAACCGTGGTGGTAGTGTACTTCAATGTATGCGCTCCTCTATTAACTTTGTTTCTCTACTGGTTATGGCGTTCACGTCACAACGCTTAGCTTCTCTGAACACGTCACTGTGGATTCGCAACTTCGTTGTTCTTCTCATCGCTTTAGGCATTTTCTTCAGGTTCTATAACCTTGATTACAAAGTGTATTGGCACGATGAGACAATGACATCCCTGCGGATATCAGGCTATACCCAAGAAGAAATGGTTCAAGCTGCCTACACAGGCGACGTTACAACCGTCGGGGAATTTCTTAGTACCTATCAGTACCCGAATGCAACGGATAGCCTCCAACCGACAATGAGTGCCCTTAAGCAGCATCCGGAGCATTCTCCGCTCTATTATCTATTGGCGAGAGCATGGATGTTGGGCGCTCCCCATTCTGTTGCCGCCATTAGACTTCTATCCGTTTTCTTTGGGCTCCTGGCCATTCCCTGTATGTTCTGGCTGTGTATGGAGCTATTTGAAGCGCCTCTGGTGGCCTGGGTATCGACTGCATTGTTCTCCGTGGCTCCCTTTCACGTGCTCTATGCTCAGGAAGCGCGGGAGTACAGCCTATGGACGGTGACCATCTTATTGTCTAGCGCATGTTGTCTGTGGGCGATGCGCCTGAATAAATCATGGCATTGGGTCGTTTATGGTCTGACAGCAGCACTGGGACTGTATGTTCATCCCTTTTCAGCGTTTGTGACGATCAGTCATGGCCTGTATGTGCTGTTTCATGAAAGCTGGACGCTGAGTCGTCGGGTCATCAACTATGTGGCCGCTTCGTTGCTGAGCTTGCTGCTGTTTGCGCCCTGGATGGCTGTGGTGATTACTCGGTTTGCCCAATTCACCGGGAATACGGCCTCGGTCAATGCCGATCGCTCCGGATCGATGCCGTTGTTTTGGCTGCTGAACCTCAGTCGGGTGTTTTTCGATTTGAACCAGGGGCCGAGTGCCATCAACCCCGCTCATTATTTACTGGCGGCATTGGCGATCGCCTCTCTCATCTTCCTCTGGCGGCGGGCATCTCTATCAAGTGCGCTGTTCATCACCACCCTGATTGGCGTCACGGGATTAGCGATTCTGGGGCCTGATGTTTTATTGGGTGGGCGTCGTTCTAGCATCACCCGCTATGCGATTCCCTGCTATTTAGGACTGGAAATTGCGATCGCCTATTTTCTCACCATGAAGCTTTCTGAGCGTCCCTTTGCGGTGCGTGCCCGACGCCGCACCCGATTGCGCTGGCGAGTCGTGGCGATCGCCCTTGCGGCTGGGGGCATCATCTCCTGTGCTGTGAGTTCCCAGGTTCCGGTCTGGTGGCACAAGAGCTATGCGAAGAGTCGGCGCATTCCCGATGTGGCAGAGGTCATCAACCAGAGCGATCGCCCCCTTGTGGTCAGCGATAGGCAGCCTGCTGGTCGGCTCTTGTCCCTGAGCCACACCCTCAACCCTGACGTTCATCTCCAGCTCGGAGAACGGGCCAATCAGATTAATGTGCCAGATGGATTTGATTCGGTGTATCTCTACTTGCCGTCGAATCAACTCCGAAATCGCATTGAGCGGCGGCAGCAATTAGTTGCCACTCCGATTACGCTGAAAGCGGATGAAAAAGAAGACTGGCTCTGGGAGACTGACCCCACCGAGCAGTCTTAGGACGCCGTTTCAGAAACAACCTTAGAATTGGGTGACTCACCAATTGCATGACCGTGCTGAAACGCATCCACGCCGCGATCATTACGCCAACGCCCCGCTCCGTCACCGCCACAACAGGCGTATGGTGGGGCGTGAGCATCGCTATTCCCATTCTGTATGGCGTGATGGCTCTGCACGACGGGTTTAGCGCAGAGCGCATTGTGCAAGACGATGCCCGTCAGTATTTGTTTTGGATGCAGCGGTTTCAGAACCCAGAGCTGTTTTCCAATGATCTGATTGCCGACTACTTTCAGTCCGTCACGCCCCTTGGCTACACCTTTCTCTACCGCATGGGGACGTGGGTGGGGCTTGAGCCCTTTACCTTCAATAAGCTGCTGCCTTTGGGACTGGGCATCATCACCACCGGATATTTTTTCTGGACTGTCATGGCGATGGTGCCGCTGCCCGGCACTGCATTTCTGGCATCTCTGCTGCTGAATCAAACGCTATGGATGAAGGATGACCTGGTGTCTGCAACGCCCCGTGCCTTTATTTATCCATTGTTTGTTGCGTTCATCTATTACTGGATTCAGTTTGACCTGAAGGCATCGCCCCATTCACCGTCTGCCCTGTCTCGTGCCCCTTTGTCGTCTACCCAGAACTGGACAGCTTGGCGATCGCTCATTCTTGGGGCAGGGGCGATCGCCCTCCTCGGATTGTTCTATCCCCAATATGTGCTGGTGGCGGGAGGCGTGGTCGTTTTGTCTCTGGTGCGGTGGAGTCAGAACACGTTGATGATCACTCGTTCGAAAACCCAGTGGGTGCGGGTCAGCCTCTATCTCATTGTCATCGCCGCTGTCATCGCCTTCTATGGACTCACGGCTTCAGCCTACGATCCGGTGGTGACGGTGTCGCAGGCCAAAGCCATGCCCGAGTTTTGGCCAGGGGGACGCAACTTCTTTTTTAGCGAGAATCTGTGGTGGTTCTATGGGGTGGGCGATCGCAGCGGATTTTTGCATGTGGGACTGGTGCGTCCGGCAACACTGGCTCTGGGTGTTTTTCTGCCGCTGATGCTGTGGCGATCGCCCCACCACCCGGTACTGCAACACTGCCAACCTTCGCTGTCCCTGCTGCTCAAGCTGCTGGTGTCCGCCAGTGGCCTGTTTATCCTCGCTCATCTGCTGCTGTTTCGGCTGCACTTGCCGAGTCGCTACACTGACCACAGCTTGCGCATCATCATGGCGATCGCCGCTGCCCTCGTCATCACGAGCTTTCTAGAATGGCTGGTGCGACCGCGATCGCCGTCTCGTCCAATGGGGTACATATGGGGACGAATGGGTTTAGCCATTCTCCTGAGTGTGATTGTTGTAATCTATCCTGTCTTCGTCGAAGGGTTTCCCCTCACGAAATACAAGCAAGGCCACAGTCCCAAACTCTACGATTTTTTTAGACAGCAACCCGTCGATACGCTAGTCGCTTCTGTAGCCGAAGATGTCAACAACATTCCCGTCTTTGCCCAGCGGTCAATTTTGATTGGGCGAGAATACGCGATTCCCTATCATCTAGGCTTTTACGACGAGTTTCATGAGCGTGCGGTTGATGTGTTGCGGGCGCAGTATAGTGCTGACCCTGAGGTGGCGATCGCCGTGATTCAGCGCTACGGCATTGACTATTGGATGCTCGACGAAAACGCCTATGAGCCTGACTATCTCGAAGACCACTGGACACGACAGTATCTAGATGACTTCGATATCCAGCCAAAAGAAAGCCCAGGAGCCGCAATGCAGCAGGGAATAGCCGCATGCACAGTAGTTACCCAACATCGCCTCATGGTTCTGGAGACAGACTGTTTAGTGGAAGTCCTGAGAGAATAAAGGCTGAAGCTGGGTGAGAAAGATGCGATCACCAACCAAACGTTCCCCCTCAAGTTCTGACGACTAGAAAGATGAAAAACTCGTAAGACCTTTTTATTCTGGGAGTGTTGACACCGAAAGAGGATCAATGACGACTCGACGATATGCGCTACGCGATGACCAATGGGAACGGATAAAAGACATGCTACCCGGCAAACCCGGCGATGTGGGGGTGACCGATTCATTGAACAAGTCATCAATATCGTTTAGGGTATAAGTCTTAGTTTCCGATGGGAAATATGTGATTCTCCTCTTAAATTTGGAGAATCAGCTCTATTCGATTCATTCGCAATATTTGTAGAATTGCTGCTTTTCAACTTGTAAAGTAAAACAGTATTTTACGACGGTTAATGAATCCAGTTTTTCATTTGAATAAGTGCATAAAGGTATGACACAAACGGTAGAAGAACTTTTTGATAGCGGTCTAGAAAGATACCACGCAGGTGAATCTGCTGACACGTTAATTCCTCTGTTCAAAGAAGTTGTTGAACGTTCTCCCAAGAGCAGTCCCGCATGGACGTGCCTCGCATGGCTTTATTTGTTGGATGATAAACCAGCCTTAGCATTTAAGTCTGCTCAAAAAGCCGTCAAACTCAATCCAGAAGATCCTCAAGCACGGGTTAATTTGGCGATCGCCATGTTAGAAACTCAGAAAAAAGGAGTACGCGATCAGGTGGAATTTGCGCAGCAGGTGATGATGGCTGTGTCGGAGTTGCAAGAAGAAGTGAAGAAGAATTGTGAAGAAGGATTAAGCCGAAAATCAGACTGGAAAGCCCTTGCACGCGTCTATCAATGGTTATTCGAAGAATAGTTGGTAATACTGCTGTGATTGAGTTTTCGCCTCATGGGTCTCTAACGTTTGCAGGGGTTTTCTTTACTGAAAGACACACCTGCTCAATGTAATTTAATAAAAAACTCATAGACTCAATGATAAGCTTTCATCAAGAAGGTGATTAGCTATACTTATTTACTAATTCACCTGGCAAGTAATCCACTGTTTATCGAAACTTTTTTAGGAGACCAGCCATGCTAAAGGCTAACAATGTTGAAGTGAAGCCTGACACGCGTAATCATCGGGGTTTCTTTGTGCAAGAAGCATCCTATAAGTTTATGGGAATTGATGAATCCGGTTGGGCGCTTATTTGTATTGATGATGCAACGTGCCACTATGTTGATCCTGATAATTTAGAGTTATTAGACGAGCAATAGTGTCACCGAATGACATAACGTTTTGTATGTCTCTATTCATTCTTTAAAGAAATCAACTCTTTTAATGATTCTCTGTCTTCTAAAGGCAGAGATTTTTTTATGTTTTGAACGGTTTTTAGAGACTATACGAGTTAGCAAACTTCTCCAATTACAACGAAGAAAAAAGGGTTTTAGGCACGCAACGCACGCCCAAAACCCTTTTTTCTTCGTCAACTTTGCCAAGTCGTGAGACTATCCGGATGGGGTTCTGTGGATGGGCGATCGCACGTTACTCAAATAAGAGTCAAGGGGAGCATCCCACTTTTGTAAATATACTGAACCTTCTCCCCTGATTGACTGACAAAACTCTCGAAACCCTTACTTTTAGCCGTGTCGCGCCAGTAGGTTGGGTTAGCGCTAGCGTAACCCAACAAAACCATTGCTGGCGTTGGGTTTCACTTCGTTCAACACCAACCTACGCTATCTCACCGTTTTGGCTATGTCGCTCCAGTAGGCATGCCCCCGTCCTTAGGAGGATGACGCTGACGTACACAGGGCAGACGATCGCGCCATAAAGCCGTTTTCATTGAGCGCCCGCACTGCTGCCTGATAGTCTTGCACCCGGAACTGGGCACCGAGGCGCACACATTGCCGCTGGTGGTTGGCGCTAATCATCGCGATGACCGGAATCTTGCCGTGTCCGGTTTCGTCTTGGTGCGATCGCAAAATATTTCGTAACCGATGCTGTTGGGCGATATCGCTGGCGATCTGCGGGTTTAGCTCAACCATCACCATCTGCACACCTTCGATGGGTTCTGCATCGTCCACGATGATTTGGGTGCGATCGTCTCGACTGCGGTCAATCTTGCCCCAGACCATCAGCCGTGCATCTGGCAGAATGTAATCCCCGACGCGGGCGAAGGTTTTCGGGAAGACAACGCCTTCGACTTTTCCTGTCAGGTCTTCCATTTCGACAATGGCCATGCGATCGCCCTTCTTTGTCATAATGGGCTTCACCATCGTCAACATGGCGATCGCACTGAGGGTCACGTTGTCGGGATGTTCGTCCAGGCTGCCCAGACTAATGGGCGCGAGAATGCGAGACGCTTTCTGTACGGACTTCAGGGGATGATCGGAAATGTAGAAGCCGAGCAGTTCTTTTTCGAGTCGTAGCTTTTCTTGAGGCGGAAAGTCTTCCACAGGAGGAGCTTTCGGGGCAGACTCAAAGCCGCTAGCGCCAGGGCTGTCAGGACTGGCACTCTCTCCGCCCCCCATCATCATGTCAAACAGGTTGCCCTGACCAATTTCTCGATCCCGTGCGCGAGACTGCGCCCATTCCAGGACAAAGTCAAGATCGTGCATTAACTGATTGCGGTTGGGGTCCATTTCATCAAAGGCTCCCGACTGAATCAGCGCTTCTAAGGCTCTCCGGTTGACGACACGAGAATCTACCCGATCGCACAGGTCAGCCAGAGACTCAAAGTCACCCTCTTTGCGGGCTTCGATCAGGTGGGCGATCGCCCCTTCTCCCACATTTCGCACCGCAGACATGCCAAACAAAATGCTGCGACCAATGGGCGTAAAGTCGTACCCCGACCGATTAATGTTAGGTGGCAACACCTCAATGCCCATGCTGAGGCAGTTGGCGATGTGCATCTGCACCTTGTCCTGGTCGCCGCTATTGGCCGACAGCAGTGCCGCCATGTACTCCACGGGATAGTTTGCTTTCAGGTAGGCCGTCTGATAAGTGACGTAAGTGTAGGCCATGGAGTGAGACTTGTTGAAGCAATACTCCGCGAATTTGATCATCTGATCAAACAGCTCTTCGGCAACCTTCGGCTTGACGTTGTTTTTCTTCGCCCCTTCGATGAAAATGCCCCGGTGCTTTTCCATTTCCGTGATTTTCTTCTTACCCATGGCACGTCGCAGCAGGTCGGCTGAACCGAGGGAATACCCCGCCATATCCTGGGCAATTTTCATGATCTGCTCTTGGAAGACCATGATGCCGTAGGTTTCTTTGAGAATGGGCTGGAGAATTTCGTGGGCGTAGTCGATTTGCTCACGCCCGTGTTTCCGGTTGATGAACTTGGGAATCAGTCCCGCATCGAGCGGTCCCGGTCGATAGAGGGCCAGAACCGAGGAGATGTCATCCAGTCCTGACGGCTTCAAATCCCGCACAATCTGCCGCATGCCGGACGACTCTAGCTGAAAGATGCCGCCCAGTTCGCCCCGTGCCAGCAGCCCAAAAGCTTCGGCATCATCCATAGGAATGCGATCGGGATCAATCTCAATGCCCTTCGTGTCCTTCACCAGCTCAATCGTCTTCTGAATCATGGTGAGGTTCTTCAGCCCCAGGAAGTCCATTTTCAGGAGTCCCATGGCTTCTACATCTTCCATGTAGTACTGGGTGATGACGGCTCCATCGTTGTTGCGCTGCAAGGGCACAACTTCATCGAGGGGATCTTTGGAGATCACCACCCCAGCCGCGTGAACGCCATAAGTTTTGTTCGTACCTTCGATGCGAATGGCCATGTCAATCCAGCGACGATAAGTGACGGTTGTACCGGGCACTGTTTCGCCACTTTCGTACTTTTCTTTGAACGCAGGCTCGGGCGTGTCGTCTGAAATCATCACCTTGAGCTTGGCGGGCTTGCCCCGTGCGACGGGAATCAGCTTCGCCATTTTGTCGGACTCGCCGTAGGGCACATCCAGCACCCGCGCCACATCTTTTAGAACAGCCTTTGAGGTCATGCGGTTGAAGGTGATGATCTGCGCCACCCGTTCTTTGCCGTACTTCTCGGTGACGTACTGGATGACCTCATCCCGCCGCTCGATGCAGAAGTCCGTGTCAATATCGGGCATGGACTTCCGTTCAGGATTGAGGAATCGCTCGAACAGCAGGCCGTGATGCACCGGGTCGATGTTGGTGATGCCCATGGCGTAAGCGACGAGAGACCCTGCGGCAGAACCGCGCCCTGGTCCGACGGGAATGCTGTTTTCCCGCGCAAACCGAATGTAGTCCCACACGACGAGGAAGTAGGTGGGGAACCCCATCTGGATCATCATGTCGATTTCGTATTCGAGGCGATCGCGATACTCTTTATCCACCGCCTCATAGCTGTTCGCCCGCATACGCTTCACCAGTCCTTCCCGTGCCACGTGAGCCATATAATCCTCAGCCCCGTCAAACTCGTCGGGAATGGGGAAGTCCGGAATGCGAGGTTGTCCCAGCAGACCGTCATAGCCTTCAATTTTGTTGGCGACTTCGAGGGTGTTGGCGATCGCCTCATCAATCACATCCTGGGGCAAATGGTCGCGAAATAGCTTGCGCATCTCATCGGCAGACTTCAGGTACTCTGTGCCCGTGTAGCGCAGGCGCTTATCTTCGGTAATTAGCTTCCCTGTTTGAATGCAGAGCAGTGCATCGTGGGCTTCCACATCGTTGCAGGAAATGTAGTGAGAATCATTTGTGCAAACGATTTTGATGTCCAGTTCTCGAGCAATTTTGACGATTTCAGGATTGACGATGCGTTCTTCTTTCAGTCCGTGATCCTGAATCTCCAGGTAATAGTCATCGCCAAACACGTCTTTGTACCACTGGGCCACTCGCCGCGCCACATCAGGCCGTTTCTTGAGAATCGCCTGGGGAATCTCACCGCCCAGACAGGCACTCGTCATGATCAGCCCGTCATGGTATTTCTCAATCAGCTCTTTGTTAATGCAGGGACGGGCAAAGATGCCTTTGCCCTGCATGCCCTCCAGGTTTGAAAGGGTCGTGAGCTTGACCAGATTCTTATAGCCTTGAACGTTCTTTGCCAGTACCACCTGGTGATAGCGGGGACGACGCTGATTTTGGGTGATGTCGCCGTTGATGACATACATCTCGTTGCCAATGATCGGCTTCACGGGTTTGTCTTTGCAGACCTTAATCAGCTCGATGGCCCCATACATCACCCCGTGATCGGTCAGGGCGATCGCCGGCATCCCCAACGCCTCAGCCTGAGCTACCAAATCGGGGAGCTGACTCGCCCCATCCAGAAGACTATAGTCACTGTGAATATGTAGGCCAACAAAAGACATAGACTCAAACCACACACAAGATTTGAGTAAAGAGTAACCGATTTATAGCGTTACATCCACCCTAATTTAGGCTTCGCACTCCACATCTGGTGACATCGCACTACTCCCTTAAGTCAGTAGGTAGACTGAATCTTTTGTAGTGGCAGTACACGTCTTAAAATGTAGGTTGGGTTAGCGCTAGCGTAACCCAACAAAACCATTGCTGGCGTTGGGTTTCACTTCGTTCAACACCAACCTACGCTATCTCACCATTTTGGCTATGTCGCTCCAGTAGCATGGGTTAGCGATAGCGTAACTCATGCTGACG
>JAYKJC010000349.1:0-11413 GCA_035285885.1 Leptolyngbyaceae cyanobacterium
CCATAGCGGTGTACAACCGCATTCATTACATAAACGGTAGTGCGGGGCCTGCCGGACTTGTTTAGCGTATTCCTTGTTCCCAGCGTCTCGCTGGGAATACTTGCTAGAGCCTCTGGCTCCCATTCAAATTGGAGCCGGAGGCTCCGCAGCGATTCCCTGCCAGAGGCAGGGAACCAGAATTAGAGAACGCTAAATACATGCCCGTTGCGCGGGGAGACATGCGGATCGAATGCCCTAACGCAAAAGCGCAAAGCTATAAACATCAATCTGGCTTGATGTATTGGGACACTCGACGCTGAGCCACCACGACCCCACTCTTGATGACCGTGCGTTCGAGCGGGGCAGCCCCCACCGCCTCAGACACCGAGGCCGCATCCAGAATCACCAGGTCAGCTTGACAACCGGGCATTAGCCCATAATCAGCCATGCCAATCGCTTTGGCCGCCTCAGTGGTGGTCATGCCTAAGCAAAACTCATGATGCTTAGGAGTCCCCAGATGAAGCACCTGAGCAATGAGGGTCGTGATCTTGAGCATGTCTCCATCGCCAAAGGGCGTAAAGAGATTTTGCACATTGTTGGAGGCCACGCCAACGGTCACCCCCGCTTCGGCCAGTTGATGGATTGGAGCCACCCCCCGACGTTGATTGTAGAGATCTCGGCGTCCCATCATGTAGAGATCCGATGCGGGAAGCGCCAACACAGAAATCTCGGCGTCCGCAAGC
Source organism: Leptolyngbyaceae cyanobacterium (assembly GCA_035285885.1). GTDB lineage: Bacteria > Cyanobacteriota > Cyanobacteriia > CAKZMO01 > CAKZMO01 > JBCCWF01. The sequence goes on from JAYKJC010000349.1 coordinate 723, forward strand.
TGATGGGCGATCGCCCCCAACGCCTCCGGTTCCAAAGCGGCAAGTTTCGTCATGTGACCCAAACAGACGCGCCCCTGCCATCCTCGTTTCAGGGTTTCTTCAATCACCGTCGAGACACTCAACGGCTCATCATCGTCTAGAAAATCAAGGTGAAAATCTACATCGCAGTCAAACTCTTCAGCAATGTCGAACACCGTGCAAATATTCTGCTCAGGATCGGGATCCACATAGGGTGCGGAGCCGATGACATCGCCCCCCATGCGCATCGCCTCCCGCAGCAAATCGGCTGTTCCTGGCGTTTGGGTGATGCCTTCTTGGGCAAACACGGCCACCTGAAGCGTAAACCGATCGCGATAGCGATCGCGCACAGGCAGCAGCGCTTTTAGTCCTGTCAGCCCAATGGTGGGATCGACCTCGACATGGCTTCGCATGGTCGTCGTTCCCATCGTCATCACCTGCTCAATATGCTGACTTGCGCGGGCTTGAATATCTTCAAAAGTAAACGCCTGCTTAGCTTTTAGGGTTTGTTCAAGCGCTTCTTGAAAATTACCCGTAACAGCCTGACACCGGGTGAGAATTCTGACTTTATCAAGGTGGAAATGTCCATCCACCAGACCAGGAATCACCAGTTGACCGTCGGCATCAATCACTGTCTGAGCCGGAATGGACAGCTCAGGTTCGATGTGCTGGATGCGCCCATGATGAATGGCGATCGCCCATCTTCCTGAACGACCTGGCAACACCGCATTTGAAATCAGTAAATCCATGACTATTGTTGGACAGCCCGCTAACCTGAGGAACACAAATCAAATGAAAGTTTCGATAGACAGCACAGCTACCGCACTTCCAACGCTGGTTTAAGCTTTTGTTTAAGCTATTTGGGGTTCAAGCAATTTAATTGAATGTTTGTTCCTTAAGACTTCACTATAGACGGTAACGAGACGCTCAGGATACAACGGTGATATCGATGTCCTCTATTCATTTCTCTCAATTCATTGAGACACCGATAGGATCGAGTTCACCCGTGAGTCCTGCCTATGCCCGCCCCAGCCTCTCATGCCCACTGTCAGGCACTACTAGCCGAAGCCTTACAGCTTGCCCGGCTGCTAAGAGATTCTCCTTCGCCGGAGCAAAGCGCACAATCCAGACACACTCGCTGGCAAAACCGACTGCGTGAACTTCAGCGCGAGCTAGAACAGTATGCCCACCCCATCTGCCGGGAACCCCACGCTGTCCCAGACATTCCCCATGCGATACGGCTTGCGTTTGTCAAAGCCACGGTTCTCAGCACCCACTACTCAGCCAGTGGACAGGGCTGGCGCGGAACGCTGCATTCCCCCACTCTGGATGCGTATACCCCCGATGACATTTCTCCACAGTGGCGAACCGACACAGCCATTGAAGACCTCTGCCGAGCCTTCCAGCTTGACGCATCTGATCGGTCGGACATTCAAACGATTCTTCACACCGTTGAGCAGAATTTTCAACAGCAGCGATCGCTCATCACCGCCCTTCTGCACGACAGCCAGCTTCAGCCGACCTTAGACTCTGCTCCATGTCCTCGGTGCATCCCCAAAACGAATCACATCCTGCAACTCTTCCAAGTGCTGTTCGGCACTATCCCCTTACCTCTGGCGGCGCTTGACTGCATCTATACGGACAGTCAGCTCTATTTCTGCATCGACTATGAGGGCGATCGCCTCTCTGACCTCGCATTGTGGAATCAATTGACCTATGAAGAACAACAGACCCTCTCAGCATTTCTCAGCGCTTTGAGCCAATTTAGCTTTGAGTCCTTTCGCCGCTTTCCAACGTTTGGAGCCTGTCATCCCGGCCAGATCAACACCGCACTGTGCGATCGCCTTTCAGTCGCCACGGGACTGCCCCCCTCCGATATCCGCACCCGCATTAGCCGCACCACGGGCGTCATTCCCACCGCCAAGGCCGAGGCATTCCTGCTCCATGACATTTGGGGCCACAACTGGCAGTTTATGCTGACCTCCTTCATCAGCGACTACGACATTCTGGCCTATTGCGACGAACCCCTGCGGGCGAGAGAAACCGCCTACACTCCCCACGGGCCTCTCAGTTGTAGCGATCTGTTCACCGTTCAGAACAACACTGTTGCCCTTCAGGAAGAACAAGCAACCCTCTTTTTTCATGGCGAAGTCCAGCAGCGACTCGGACTCTTGTTTACCCATCTGCTGGGGGAACTCGTGGCGGATGTGGCTGAGTTCAAGTTTATTTGGGACGCGCCCCATGCTGCCGATGCCCTGCTCAGTTCCTCGCTCTTCAAAAACAAACCAGCCAAGCTCGATTTGGGACTGGCCGATGTGGATTTTCTATTTTTGAAAGTCTTGCAGCCGCTCCTGTCAGTTCAGCTCTCGGTGATGGAAGAAACGCGATTGGAGCATGATCTGCTTGAAGATTGGCGCACCCAGACCCACGAGCCACTCTCACTCGAACTAAAAATTAGCCTGAAACAGGCGATCGCCCGCCTCTACGAAATTTTTCTACGAGAATATGGCCACACCTATCTCCCCACCTTAAATGGAGAACCCAGGAATGGAGAACCCAGCCTATTTGCCGACATGGTCAGCAATTTGCTCTACCTGCAAAACGCCATTAATGAGCTGTACACCGACCTACCGTCCAATTCTTCGCTCCCCTTTCAAGACCTGCTGATCCTGTTTATTGGTGCGTTTTGTTCCCATGACAGCTACGCAGAATTTTGGGACGTGGATAATGCGATCGCCTCCTATTTCGTTCCCTGTTGGGGCATTCTCAATCAGATGCATGCTGTCTCTGCATGACGCAATTGACGATCAGAAAGGGCAATATCTAAAATAGAACTTTTGTCCAATTAAATTTGCCTGCTGGAACTTGCCCGCTTGAACTTGCCCGTTTGAACCTGCCCGCTTGAACTTGCCCGCTTGAACTTGCTATGAGAGACTTGGCCTTGAAACACCGCACTTTACGAGACCCATCCTTCCCCCACCGCCTCAGCCCGATGGCCCCTGCTGGACAGACTGCCCTATCGGCAACGGCTGATGCAGCAGCTCAACCCTCCAGCCGAACCCTTGATTTCTGCCTGTTAGCCATTTGTTCCTGCATTTTGAGCCTGCTCTGTCATCAGCCCATCAGCCATTCCACACTGACGTCAACCGCAACGTCTGCGCCCGGAAACGCGCCGACAGCAACGCCAGTCAGCATTGACTTTCTGGTCAAAGCTGGGTTGCTCACCAGCCAGCGAGACGACGAGGAACTGGTGCAAGACAGTTAATGCCAGTAAATCCAGTAAATCCAGTGAATCAAGAATATTCAAGAATGCTTCTGAAACATTCTTGAATGGTTCACACCCTAGTGAGTACCGTGCGATGGACATGGCGGTGCTGACACCGACCGATCCAGCCATCCCGTGGCCTGTTGCAAATGGGGCAGTGCCTCTTCTGGGTTGTCCTTAAGTAAGTAGACCAGGGCGATCGCCACTTGCTCCTTTGCCCGAGCCACCCGATTTCCCTTCAACCGATGCCAGTCATTGGGGGCGATCGCCAATCGTCCAGCCAATGCCTGGGCCAGCTCAAGCATCGTCGCATCAGCAAACCTTGCATCCGATGGAGTCGCCAAGGTTTCATTGAAGAGAGGAGTTGAGTTATGCTTAGCAATGCTCATCACGACCATCCTTTTGTCTGAAAATTCGTTCTCACCTGACGGTGCGTAACGATCCGATACTGTGATTGTGCCATGAATCAACCTCCGTCATCACCACAAAACTCATCACCCCAGAACTCGTCCACCAATGAAAGCTCCGACGATCAAGAATTCCTTGAGGCTCTTGCCGAAGCTGAAGAAGCACTGAATCACATTAAAGAACGGTATACCCAAGTCAGCGAAGCCCAAGAACGCCAGCGAGAACTCCGCACTCAGCTGAGCCGTACCCAAGGTGAACTGCGTCAGCACCGCACAAAAGAATTACGCCAAGAACTCAAGCGGATTAAAGTCAAGTTAAGTGAACTTGACATCGTCTTTGAAAGCCGACTGGTTGACCCCTTTTGGATGGCTATTCGATTTGGCGGACTGGGCATCGTGATTGGGTGGGTCTTGCACCTGATCATCACCCGCTAAGTAGACATGCTGAATCTTTTGTAGGACGGGTTGGCGATAGCATAATCCATGCTGGCGTTGGGTTTCGTTCCTCAACCGCAACCTACGCCAAGGTAATTTCCAGGAAAGAATTTACCGCCAGTAGGGTACCGTATAGCCCAAAGGGCATACCAGAAAAGCGAAGCGTAACGCACCGTAGATTGGTAATTGTATTTCAAGAGATCTCCTAAAGCCTTCTTAAATCACCGACGTTGGAACCTGACTGCTCGCGTCTTCAACCGATTGGGACGGTGAAGATGGAGAAGGAAACTCCAGGGGAATTGTCACGGTGAAGTTTGTCATCATGTCCTGGCTCAGAACGTCAATCTCACCCCCAAGACATTCAGTAAGTTTCTTCACCAAAGCCAGTCCAAGCCCTGTCCCTCCCTGTTTCCACGGATCGGCGCTCGGCACCCGATAAAACTTGTCAAAAATATGGAGAATTTCACGAGCCGGGATTTCGATGCCTGAATTGCTGATTCTAAACTGCATCGACTCATTCACAGGTTGCACGCTGACAACAATAGCTTCTCCGGGTGGCGTGTATTTGCACGCATTATTGATGAGTTCAGTTAAAATCCGCCCCAGGCTAACGGAATCTGTGTTGATGATGGGCAAGGGTGCATCAACACTTTTAAGTGTTAAGTGCTGTTGGCGGCTCGCTGCTCGTCCTTCAAACGGCTTGACCACGCTCAGCAACCAGTCATCCAGGTTAATCGGCTCAATCGTCAAGGTGGTATGGTTGGTCTCCAATCGCTGTAAATCAAGCAGATCATTGATCAGGCCAATCTCCCGCTGACATTCGTCTTGAAGAATTTTGAGGTAGTGCGCAGCTTTGATCTCTTTCTCAGAACGACCAGAAGATTGTCCATCAGAGGACTGAGCATCTGACGAATGATTGGTCTGTAGCTGAGACTGCTTCTGAGTAGATGCATCAGAATTCAGCGCTTGTTTTTGTAAGGCAGTGCCATTACCGTTGGTCGATGGTTGCTCAAGCAGCAATGCCAGCATTCGGGTTGCCAACTTGATATTGGCCACTGGAGTCCGTAGCTCGTGAGAAACCGTGCTTAAGAAATCGTCTTTGAGATGGTTGAGCCGTTGAAGTTCTTGAACCTGAGCTTTTGTTTCTTGATAGAGTCGAGCTTGCCGGAGGGCGATCGCACAATGATTCGCCACCTGCTGCAAAAGACGAGTTTCAATGTCTTTGAAGGCGTAGTCTGCGTCGTTAATCAACCACACATCCCCCAGCACTTCCCGATCATCCAAAATCGGGCACACCAACATCGACACCCGCCCTCGATGGGGATTGGGAAAGAGTGAGCAAAACTGAAAATACTGTCGAGCCAAAATCTGCCGATACAAATCAGGCGAATTTTCCATACTCATCACTCGTCCCTGCACCGGAACGGTGGAGTCCGTATATTCATAATGCACAACCGCAGTTTTTGAGGTGAGATCGTAAAGCGCTGCATTACAGGATCGAACTCCTAGTTCTTGGCCCAGTTCATGCACTGCCGCCTGTAAGATTTGACTTTCGTCCAATGTATCTCGAACTTTGTCGGTAATCCGCTTCAGCAGGGCCTCAAAGTCCAACGCTTTTTGAAGTCGATCCGCCGACTGCCTCAGCGAGGCTTCCACCTCCTCCCGCTCTGAAATTTGCTCCTGCAATGCTTTGTTCGTGGCTTCTAGATCTTCAGAACTCGGCAATTTCAAAGCTTTCGGAATAATGGGATAAAGCTTAACCGCAGTAACTAGAGAAACAATCGCAGTCACAAGCTTTACGACGCCTCTTAATCCATATAGGGGTTTCCAGATAGATAATCCAGCCAGCAGGTGTCCCGTTCCACAGGACAGAATAAATAGACTGAATAAGACAAAAATCCCTCGAAACGGAAGATCTTTGCGTCCATAGATGAAGGCAAACAGCATAATCGGAATGGAATAATATGCCAAGGCAATGAGCAAGTCAGACACAGTGTGTAAACTGACGAGCCCTGAATTCCATAAAGACGAGCTTCCTGGAGGAATAGAGCTGCTTGAGGCAAACGTGAGTTCTACGACATCTAACATTGAGATGAGCAATATGGGCGTCTACAGATTGAACTGCTGATAGTGTTCCCGAAACCAGAGGTTCTCGATAAGATGACTAGGTTGAATCGTGACCATTAGTTTTTCTTTGTAATCAAATCTTACATTCAACCAACGACGTTAATCTTCAATGGGCTTTAAGAAAATCGGCATTCTGGAGTACTTTGTACTCGTTTTCCCATTCGTTTTGTCTTTCTAATAATCCTTCAATGCTCGACCCCTACCATCGTTTAACCGTTCATCATCGCTTCTCCTGCAGGGGTAAATCACAAAAATACGGTCCATAACATGACTGACTGTAGGGCCGTACACCCCTATAAAACTCATCCCTCGAATCAGCAATACCTCTCTCTGCACTCGCCTATTCCTGCCCCTTTAGGCTTGCTCTTTCAGTTTTGCTCCTTCAGCATTGCCCTTCAATCTTATTCTTCCTAAACGAATGGAACCTAAATCATGTCAATCATTGAAGTCGAGAATCTGGGAAAAGTCTATCCTGTGGCTGACAAGCAGCCTGGAATCAAAGGAACACTGACTCACTTCTTCAAACGCACCTATCGCCTAATTGATGCGGTCAAAGATGTGTCGTTCACGGTTGAACCGGGAGAAGTGGTTGGCTTTCTAGGACCAAATGGTGCGGGAAAAACAACGACCCTCAAAATGTTAACGGGGTTAATTCATCCCACCTGTGGTCGAGTCAGCATTGCAGGCCACATCCCGTTTCGTCGCGAACCCGAGTTTCTGCAAACGATCACCCTGGTGATGGGGCAAAAGCAGCAACTCATTTGGGATCTCCCTGCCTTGGATTCTCTCAAGATTAACGCAGCCGTTTACGGGATTGCAGAGGCTGACTTTCGCTATCGCGTCGGTGAGTTGAGCGCAATGCTAGAAATGGACGACAAACTCACTCAGCCTGTGCGCAAGCTTTCTCTTGGGGAACGGATGAAAGCTGAGTTGTTAGCGGCTCTGGTTCACCAGCCTAAAGTCCTGTTTCTGGATGAGCCGACGCTAGGACTGGATGTGAACGCTCAGGTGAGCGTTCGAGCGTTTTTGAAGGAGTATAACCAACGCCATCGAGCCACGATTTTGTTGACCAGTCACTACATGGCCGATATCACTGCGTTGTGCGATCGCGTCTTACTCATTCACAAAGGCCAACTCATTTATGATGGCGCGCTTGACACCTTGCTCAACCAGTTTGCCCCCTATCGAGAAGTCACGGTCGAACTGGCAGACGAATATCCAGCGAAGGAACTGAGTCGATACGCCCAGTTAGAGACCTTAAATGGACGAGTTGTTCGATACATTGTAAAACGGGAAGAGTTGACGGGGGCGATCGCCACCCTATTGGAACACCTCAACGTCATCGACTTAACCGTGACCGATCCTCCGGTCGAAGAAGTCATCGGACGCGTCTTTCAAACTGGATTCTTAGGCGACTCGCCCGCATCATCCAAGGTTCTGTAACGATCGCCACAGCAACAGCAGTCCAATGGCAACACCTGCACCGATGAGCGTGTTGATGATGTTCACAATTTCATTGGTGAGCCAGTCAATCTTGTCCTGAAGGGTTGCACCGATGACGCTCTCCAGATTCGTTGCCACAAACGCTGCGATGATGCAGATGACGATGCCTGGAAGGGTAATGACGCCCACCAGCCACCCCACCAGGGCGATCGCCACCGACGCCACCACACCCGCAAGCGTTCCTTCAAGACTGACCGCACCTTCAGTCCCAGGGGGAACGGGCTTCAGCGTGGTGATGAGAAACGTGTGTCGGCCATAGGCTTTACCCACTTCGCTGGCGGATGTATCCGATAGCTTGGTGCTGAGGCTCGCCACATAGCCCAGCCACAGGGCAGCAGTCCAGTCATTCGTCACGGAGGGGGCGATCGCCGATGATGATTGGATGGAGAGAACGAAAATCCCAATGGCGCACAGACTACCCACCAGGGCAGACCCCCACACATTTTCTGGGCCTCGTGCCCCCGATCGCTTTTCAGCGATTCCTGCGGCTTCCTTTTTCTTCATTCCCAAGCGGGTCACGGTCGAGCCTGCCAGGAAATAGACCATGATGATGATGTACCCCTGCCACCCCAGCGTTCCCCAGATGAGGACTCCCAGAAACCAGGCATGGAGTAACCCGGCGGGCGTCAGCAGCTTTTTGGGAGCAACCCACGCCACGGCAGCCAGAAACGTGTTAAGGGCGATCGCCACTCCCCAAGGAAAGATGTCGGCTATTGGCACTCCCACAAGCAATTCATCCATAAAACATCATTACGAGTCGAAACGAGTCGGGTGTAGCTCAAGGATTAAGAATCGTAGAACACGAGCCGTAGAACGACCGAGTAGCGACACTCTCCTAAACGCTCCATGAATCTTAAACGCTCCATGAATCTATTGTTTCCAACAAAAATTAAATCTTATGTGTCCAACTATATGTGTCTATCCTACTAACGTATAGTAATTTGTATTCTGTTAGTCTGAAATTCACGAACTTAGAATAAGAGCCTAAGCCTTTTTCTCTTTGATTTTTGCGCTCTGATTTTGCTTCGTGAATCTGCTCTGTGAAATAGGAATCATAGAACTCAATGTTGAGCATTCAACTTTAGTCGAATTTAGTCGAATTCACGATATTGAGCGATTGAACAAACAAACTCTCGAACTCAAAAGGAGTATCTACACCATGGATATTGTTTCTATCATCGTTACACTACTCGTCATTGCGATCAGCTTAATTATCGTTTCTAAAGTACCGTTTCTCGGTGTTGAAATCGCCACCTTCCCCATCGCACTAATATCTGCGGTTGTCTTCGCGATCTTAAATGCAATTGGAGAATTTCTAACACCCGGTATTCCAATAACGCTCGGATTACTCAGCTTCGTCATTAACGTCATCGTCTTTGGGCTATCTGCAAAACTTGTGGAAGGATTTCGCCTGAAATATGGTGTTTGGAGTGCCATTATGGGGGCTCTTGTAATGGCGATTGTTCTTGGCATTGTCAAAGCGTTGCTTGCACAAGTTGGCGTTGCTGCTTAGATCACTTGACTCAGAATTCAGCAATATAAGCTCTGTTTTTTGCCTTCTATTTTCTGTCTGCTGTTGCTTGCCTTCTGTACTTTTTTGGAGTGTACTGTTAGTTCGGTGCATTTCGAAATAGATGGATTAGCATCAGCGATGAGTTGTGAAGCACATTCGTTCAGTTTCACAACTCATCGCTTCACAGCGTCAGAAACCGGATGCTTAACGAATATTAATTTAGGTTTAGAAATCACTATTATTGGTGTTAATGATTTGGGGCTCTGCGTTTACCCCGTAGAATGGAACTAGTGCTTCAATAAGGATTACGTTTGTATGTCTTCTGAATCTGACCGTTCATTCACTGCCAAGCCAGTTGAAAATGCACCTGAGTCTGGGGCGATCGCACCCTCCTCCCAACCTCAGTCAATGCAACACCAGCCTATGCAAATTTACCGCCCTTCGCCATCTCCGTTGCCGGGCAACCGTCCCGTTGCAGATAACACCACCGACGACTCAGACGAGTTATTGGGCTATCTAGACTAAATTTTCTAGGTAGGCTCTCCCACAGCGACTTCTTCATGCTTTGAAGCATTTCCTTAAAGAACTTCTTCAAAGAGCTTCCTTAAAGAATTTCTTCAAAAAATGAGTAAAAGCAATGAGTGGGAGTTTCTTGGCTATCAAAGCAAACTGCCGAGACAAGTCTCTTCTCTAATCGTCTTCAGGCGTTCGGCTTCATTTCAAAACTCTTGTGCGTCATCCAACCGTTGCATGCTTTACGGCTGTTAAATCTCTTGCAGGTTACTGTAGGCTTTAGCACGATTACTCTCTAGCGCTTGTGTCAGTCAATGACGTATTCAACTGAGCAGCTTGTTCAAATTCTGGATGAAGAGCTTCGCGCAACGTGGAAAGGCGAGCGCATTTTGTTGTCGTCTTCCGACCGCTTGAGCAACTCAGTAGTGGCTAAAGCCCTCGGCAATGAAAAGTTGAGTAAAGTCTTTGCTTACCAAGACTTTCAAAAGCAGGTTCAGCAATATCAGCGAGACTACGGTGTCTCGGGTATCATCTGGCAGGTGTGCAGGTTTGGAAATAGCGAAGTTCGTTACCCTGAACTGCACCATCAACTGGTGCCCGTGCCCGGCGATAAAGCCATACTGATGGCCGCAAAGCCGTCGGTCGTCGAGTTTTGGTGGGCCGAAGCGGCAGAAATGCTGCTTTGGCTGGCGGGGCACACGCCCAAACCGTTAACCCGACCTGCTGTTGAACAGATGATCCATGAGGCGGAATGGGTTGAAATTGCTGCGGGCAAAGACGAACTCTACCTCAGCCTCTGCTGGGGTGACCCGAAAGAATGTCATTACCAATGGGCATGGCCCGATTCGAGATGTGAGCGAGTCATTGCCTCCGAATCAAGACCCATCATGAGTAACCTGTAGCGCTATGC
>JAYKJC010000350.1:0-6475 GCA_035285885.1 Leptolyngbyaceae cyanobacterium
AACCATTAGATTGCCACTACAGAAATTCCACGCGGGCGCGCGCAAGTCCTTGAAGCGCAAGGGCTGCGATCGCGTCAACGGCCGAAATCGGCTTCGAAGTGTCGAACTTCGGGGGCCGGAACACCCGTTCGCAAGAGACGTAGAAGTTGTTGCAATCGACCAAGGCCAATTGTTGCACCGGACTACTCATAGCCGACCCTCAGTAGAGCTTGTGTAGGTTGTAGGTGACCACGCCCCAGACGTTGGATTCCTCGCCCTCCTTGACCGTGATGGTCGGGTAACGCGGGTTCTCCGGCACTAGTTTGATAACGCCGCCCCGCTTGTGCAGGCGTTTGACGGTGAACTCGTTGTTGAGCACCGCCAGCACGATGTTGCCGTGGCAAGCATCGAGAGAGCGGTCTACCAGTAAGGCGTCTCCCTCGTATATGCCGATGTCAACCATCGAGTCGCCCTTGACCTTGAAGATGTAGGTGGTATCGCCGTTGCGGATCAGGTGCTCGTTGAGGTCAATGCGGTTGCGGGTGTGGTCAGCCGCAGGTGAAGGAAAGCCGGCCGGCACCTTCCAGCCACACACAGCCAACCAGCGCTTTTGCTCGGGTATGCTGACGGGCAATGGATGGGAAACGAGGGCAGCTTTCATGCCGTCTAATATACTGTATTTTTATACATGTTATAGCGAGATATCTACTCACTTGCGTTGTAAGCAGCCGAACACTAGAATGTTCTAAAGACTGGAGGCTTTTATGAAAAAATTTCTCACTGCATTTGCTACTCTAGCTGCCAGCTTCGCCTCAGATGCTGCACCTAGCAACGTTAGTCCAACAACAGACTCGTATGCAAAAGAGTTGAGTAATGTAGCGATGTCTGGTGCGTCCACACTGAGCGACACAGTTTCTTCTATAGATGCCAAAGGCGATCAATATGAATTCGTGCTCAAGAGAGCTGAGGATTCCGGTTTGCTGATGGCCTACCATTCCTCGCACAGATCACATAGCTCCCACAGTTCGCACCGATCTCACTACTCAAGCCGATAACGATCACATTCTTAACGCCCAGGCAGTCCGCTTCATGCGGACTTTTTTCTGCGGAGTTCGATTATGAAGTTACATTTAAGCAAAGAAATCTACAGCCTCGAAGCAACGCAAAAATCTGCCTATCGGTTCATTGATCGACTCACTGTACTGATTGAAGAATCTGCCGATTGTTGGCAATGCGAAATAGATCCCGTGCCAGGTCAAGAAGAGACGTTCAATCAGCACCTCTCTAACTTTAAGCGTGAACTGCTCGATCAACAGCTACGAAAACAGATCAAGGAGGAGACTGAACCAGTTCGCAATCTGATCCTAGCTTACGCATTTTCGCGCTCAGGACTGCAGGGGTGACAAAATTTAGCCCTCTTGTCGAATACAAGGCCACTAAAGGTCAGTATGAATTGCTGCCTTTTAATTTCGAGCCTCTGAGTGATGACGAAGTGGTCATCACGAATATCGCCGGCGAATTTGCCTTCTTAACGCGTGATGAGCTGCATGCAACTGTTAGCAAAAGCCTCGATCCGAACAGCAACACCTACTCCCTGCTACGTTCTCGGCACTTCATTAAAGAAAGCGGGGATCAGGCCAGCATTGAGCTCTTGGCTCTTAAGACGCGCACCAAGTACAGCAAGCTAAGAAACTTTACCAACTTGCACATCTTCGTAGTTACGCTGAGATGCGATCACAGTTGCCAATACTGCCAAGTCTCACGTCAGTCTGAAAACAGGGCTGCCTTTGACATGACGACAGACATGGCCGAAAAAGCCCTCGCCCTCGTCTTCAGGTCACCGAACCCCGCCATCAAGATCGAATTCCAAGGTGGTGAGCCGCTTCTCAATTTTGATCTCGTCAAGTATATCGTGATGAGAGCAAATGAAATCAATAGAGTCGAACAACGTGATCTTCAATTTGTAATCACAAGTACCTTGTCGTTGGTCACTGATGAAATTTTAGTTTTTTGTAAGTCACACAAGATCTATTTATCTACCTCCCTTGACGGCCCGGAAGACCTACATAACCGGAACCGCCCCCGACCAGGCCGTGACAGTCATGCACGCTTCGTAGAGGGCTTGGAGCGTGCGCGGAATGTACTCGGGTATGACGCCATATCGGCTCTTATGACAACTTCGCCAGCGAGTCTGACAAGACCTAGAGACATCGTAGATGAATACCTAAAGCATGGATTTGATGGTATTTTTTTACGCCATTTATCACCGTATGGATTCGCCGTAAAAACTAAGAGTTACGCCGCATATAACGTAGATCGATGGTTAAAGTTCTACCAAGAGGGGCTCGACTACATCATCGACTTGAACAAGCGGGGCGTCCGGTTCACCGAGCATTTTGCTGCACTATTGCTCACCAAAATGCTAACGTCTAATGACCCAGGTTTTGTTGACTTAATGAACCCTGCGGGCGCCGGTATAGCGGCAGTAGTCTTCAACTACGACGGAGATATTTACGCCTCAGATGAAAGCCGAATGCTTCGTGAGATGGGCGATACTACCTTTAAGATCGGCAACCTCAACACAAGCAGCTATGAGGAAGTATTCTCCAACGATATGTTGCTCGGGGCGCTCGAAGATTCATTTACGTTATCCGCCCCAATGTGCAGTGATTGTGCGTTTGAGCCCTGGTGTGGGGCAGATCCGGTTTTTCACCATGCGATGTATGGCGATGTGCTTGGCCGTAAGCCTGAGTCTGAGTTCTGTAAACGGATCATGGGCGTAGTAAAACTACTACTTCAGCGTATGAGAACCGACCCGGTAGCTAAAGCTATATTTATGGGATGGGCTAACAGATGCTAACCCTCTCCGGAAGAGTCATTCGAAACTCTGAAGCTCTGAATGAGATCAAAGAGCCGCGTCTTTACAGTCTTTCGACAAATGCCAGCTTACCTAATGTCTTGCGGGCGCAGAAGGCATTTCTTGTAAGAGAGTCCGAATCTGGAACTGATGGATTTAGTCGCTACTTTGTCCTTCCCGGCGCATCAACGAAAGGGCTTCCACCTGAGAAAATCACTTATTTAGGCGCAGAATTTGCTTACTTCGGCGACGGTGACGTGGTTACTTTGATGCCCGACGGGCGAATCCGATCGATATTCAGGGCGAACTCAAATCACAATAGCATTTTACTAACAGAGCAATGTAACCACTATTGCCTGATGTGCTCACAGCCGCCAAAGAGAGTTGATGATAGCTGGCTACTCAAAGAAGCTTTCGAAGTCATCAAAATTATGCCTCGCGAGACCAGAGAAATTGGTTTCACTGGAGGCGAGCCCACAATTTATGGCAACGGCTTTATCGATTTACTTTATCACACTAAAAGTTGGTTACCCCAAACGAGCGTGCATGTGCTTTCGAATGGGCGAGCTTTTGCCGATGATACATATGCCAGAGCGTACGCCGAGGTAGACCACCCTGATCTAATGGTTGGAATCCCAATTTACTCGTCCGATGCGAGTCTGCATGACTATGTCGTTCAAGCCAAAGGCGCGTTTGATGAGACGGTGCGCGGTATCCTTAATCTGAAACGCTACAGCCAACGAGTTGAGATTCGAGTCGTCATACATAAACAAACTTATGCTGGCTTGACAGAGTTGGCATGTTTTATTGCTCGCAATCTTCTCTTTGTAGATCAAGTGGCATTAATGGGACTTGAGCATATTGGTTTTGCCAGAGCGAATATCGATGCCCTTTGGGTTGACCCGATTGAATATAAAGATCAACTCAGCGAAGCTGTTCAAATTTTAAGAAGCTACGGCATACGTACGGCCGTCTATAACCATCCTCTTTGCCTAGTTAATGAAGACGTATATCCTGTTTACGTGAAGTCGATTTCGGACTGGAAAAATGAGTTCGCAAAAGAATGCGAACCCTGCAGTCGTAAGAGCGAGTGCGGTGGTTTTTTTGCTTCTGGCATCCGTAATGGATACAGCCAATCGATTACTCCTTTTTTGTAACTCAAATGTCTAATCCAATTCCGTCGGATAGGTCGTTTGGGATACTTCTTTGCGCCGCTATGGCGTTGGTCACTATCTACGCTTCTTGGAAATCTAATACTGCAATTGCAGTATCTCTTTTTGTGCCTACTATCATCTTTGTTGGAATAGTCATATGCTGTCCCAAAAAACTCCAGAAGCTAAAGAATGGATGGCTCTGGCTGGGTAGGCTACTTGGAGCTATCATCAGCCCTATTGTTCTTGCAGCACTTTACTTCATAATCCTAACACCTGTGGGACTTTTTACGCGCTCGCTTGGTCGAGATGCGCTGAGGCTTAGGCGGAACAGCAGCTCTTCATACTGGATTCGGCGACCACCTGGCGAACGCACTCCTGAAGAGTTTTTCAAACAGCAATACTAGCGGTACTATGAATCTGTTTATCGAGTTAATTCAATTTCTGAGAGCTAGAAAAAAACTTTGGCTACTTCCTATCATTCTTATCATGCTCGCCTTAGGTGGACTAATGGTCGCTGCTAAAGGGTCCATTTTTGCACCGTTCATCTATACGATTTTCTAAAGAGATGCGCATTCTTGGTATATCTGCCTATTACCATGACTCTGCTGCATGCCTGCTGGTTGATGGAGAGATCAAGTGTGCGGCGCAAGAAGAGCGATTCACACGAATTAAGCATGATGCGAGCTTTCCTTTACATGCAATCAGGTTCTGCCTAGGGCTCTCTGGAGTAAAGCCCTCCCAGGTCGACTATGTCGTTTTTTATGACAAACCTTTCTTGAAGTTTGAAAGGCTACTTGAAACCTACCTCGCATTTGCGCCTCGTGGTTTTCGTAGCTTTTCAACGGCTCTTCCAGGTTGGATCAAGGATAAGCTCTTCCAGAAATCACAGTTACTCAATGATTTGACGGAGGGCGTCGATAAAAGTGTTGACTGGGCGTCACGGTTGGCATTCTCTGAACACCATCTCAGTCATGCGGCGAGTGCGTTTTTCCCCTCACCCTTCGAGTCCGCAGCTATCCTCACAATGGACGGGGTCGGGGAATGGACGACTACCTCCGTAGGGATCGGCGACGGTAACAAACTAGAAATTGAGCGAGAGATCCAATTTCCGCATTCGATCGGACTCCTTTACTCAGCGTTTACTTATTACCTGGGATTTCGGGTGAACTCAGGCGAGTACAAGGTAATGGGGCTGGCTCCATATGGAACGCCTAAATACGCAAAGCTAATTAAGGAGAAGCTTATTGATATTAAGCCGGACGGGTCGTTCTCACTCAATCTGCGGTACTTCGATTACTGCACTGGGCTGACCATGACGAACGGGGCTTTTCATGATTTATTTGGTGGGAAGCCACGAACACCGGAGGGAACACTGGACCTGCGCCATCTCGACATTGCCGCATCCATTCAAGCTGTAACAGAAGAAGTTGTTGTTAATCTAGGACAAGCAATTTCTCGAGAAACGGGTTCCAAAAACCTCTGTCTCGCCGGGGGTGTAGCGTTGAACTGCGTAGCTAATGGGAAGCTCTCTCGGGCTGGAGTTTTCGACCGCATTTGGATTCAGCCCGCAGCCGGTGATGCAGGTGGAGCAATTGGCGCAGCGCTCGCCCTGAACTACCAGCTTCTTGGTAAACCTCGCGCTGTGCCTCCCAGTGATGGAATGAATGGGGGCCTACTTGGTCCAGAGTATTCTCAAAACGAGATCGAGCAGCGTTTATCGGCATGCGGCGCACGCTTCAAAGTACTTGAAGACAATGATTTGTTGATTAGTACTGCACAAGCTCTGGCAGCAGGTAAAGCGGTTGGCTGGATGAATGGCCGCATGGAGTTCGGACCTCGAGCACTGGGCGCAAGAAGTATCCTTGCCGACCCAAGGTCTCCAACTACTCAGCGGGACCTTAACCTAAAGATCAAATTCAGGGAATCGTTCCGACCTTTCGCCCCAAGCGTACTTGAGGAAGATGCTCATGAATGGTTTGATCTGGAAGCCCCCAGCCCCTACATGCTCCTTGTTGGTGAGGTACAAGAACACCAACGTCTTCCAGGGTATGAGATAGTCGATAAGATCATTGGACTGAATAAGCAATTGGCACCGATATCAACAATACCGGCAGTAACACATGTTGACGGGACTGCCCGCGTGCAAACTGTTAGTCATGATGTAAATCCTAGGTTTCACGCGTTACTGGGGAAATTTAAAGAAATTACTGGATGTCCAGTGTTAGTCAACACATCATTCAATGTGCGAGGTGAGCCAATAGTAAATACACCCGAGGACGCTTTCCGGTGCTTTATAGGAACCGGTCTTGACGTACTAGTCGTCGGTAATTGTTTTCTCGATAAGAGCGAACAAACCGAAATACCACATGCCCCTCATCATGAGCTTTATGCTCTTGATTGAGTAAGTCAGGATTTCGAACTGGTATGACCAGCTTTAGCAAACGTGGAAAAAAGGCGATATTCGTCGGTGTGATCATTGCCCTAT
>JAYKJC010000351.1:0-3253 GCA_035285885.1 Leptolyngbyaceae cyanobacterium
ATTGGAGGGCATAGAAGATGTTAAATTCTGGAATGCTGCGGGCTGACCCCCGAATGACCTGCTGTTCATCATCTTCGTAGGTGCCGATGAAGACGGGAACGCCGTAGCGTTCGACGAGGCGTGAGGCGACGATGCCGATGACGCCGTGATGCCAACCGGGTTGGACGACGACTAGGACTCTCTCGGTAAGAAGATCGGGCTGGCGTTCTTCGATGTGGGCGATCGCCTCTTCTTCAATCTCGGTACACAAATCCCGACGCCGCTGGTTAATCTGCTCGCATTTCAGCGCCATGTCGAGGGCGTGACCGGGGTCATCGGTGGTCAGCAGCTCAATCACCACGGGCGGTTCGCCAATGCGACCCACGGCATTGATGCGGGGGCCGAGCCGAAAGCCTATGGCTTCCGGTTTCAACGCCTTCGTTTCGTCCGACAGTCCGGAGACTTGCAGGAGTGCCCTGACGCCTTCGATTTGAGACTGGGGGAGGAGCGATAGCCCCTGCTGCACCCAGCGGCGATTCACTCCAGTTAAAGGGGCCAAATCCGCAATGGTTCCCAGGGTGAAGAGTTCGAGCAGCATCGGTGCCAGGTTTTCTTCATGGCCGAGGGATTCTGCCAGGGAAAGGGCCAGCAGATAGGCGACGCCAACGCCCGCCAGTCCGCGATAGGGAGAGGTCGGGTCAATGAGTTTGGGATTCAGAATGGCGTTGGCGGGAGGAATCTCGGAGGGAACGTCGTGGTGGTCGGTGATGATGACGGAGAGCCCCAGTTCCCGCGCCCGTGCGACGGGGTCGTAGGCGGCAATGCCGTTGTCCACAGTGAGCAACACGGCGATTCCATCAGCATGGAAGTCTTCAACGATGCGCGTGTTGATGCCATAGCCCTCGCTCATGCGGCTGGGAATGTCGTAGGTGATGGTTGCGCCGAGCTGCTGCATGGCTCGAATGAGGAGGGCGGTGCTGGTCATGCCATCGGCATCGTAGTCGCCGCACACAGCAATTTTTTGGCCCTGGGCGATCGCCCCCGACAGAATCTCAATGGCCTCACCCAAATCAGGAAACGCATCCAGCGGAGACGGGAGGGGTTGCTCATCGGGATGGAGAAACTGATGGGCTGCTTCAGGGGTGTCGATGCCCCGGTTGATCAACACCTGAGCCAGCAACGGGGACAATTCTGTAGACGCAGCCAGGGCGGCGGCGGTTGGGGCATCGGCTGGGGCAATGTGCCATCGTTGGCTGGGGAGGTTGGGCGATCGCATAACCAAACGCAATAAACAGTACAGATGCACAAAGGCTAGCACTGCTTAGGCCGATGTTCGACAAATCCTACGGTTCCTTAAGAACCTTTGGAGGGTTTGAAGGATTCGCACTCGCACTCGGTTAATCGTCAAACAGATCTCTGACTCGTAATGACAAGCCTGGGACGACGGTTGATGGGATGATGTCATCAGGTTCGGTAACGTCAGTGGCCTCATAGCGATCGCCCTGAAGCACATTCAGCGTTACGGTTTGATGTGCCGGATCAATAATCCAATATTCAGGGATGCCACGGGCTAGGTATTCTTGCAGCTTATCTTCTCGATCAGTCGTTGCTGAACTGGGACTAATCACTTCGACGGCCAAGGGTGGAGTCGGTTCATCCATGCGAATAAGCGATCGCCCTTTCCGCCGTTGAGCCAGTAGCAGTAGATCTGGTCTGCGTGTTCCGCCAGAGACTTCGATTTGGCAGCTAGAAAGCTTAATCAGCCGATGGTCTATCCCTGCATGGACAAGCGCTTGCATGATGGTGCTAGCAATCTCGCTATTCTCTAAATTCTCCTGCAATTTGATGAATTCCCCATGCTGAAACTCGTATGGATATTCCGGCAGTTCTCCCCAACGTTCTTCTTGTAAAGAGAGGAACTCGTCTAGGGATAGGTTGAGAGAGGTGTTCGCAACCATAAGGCACATGGCTCTCGATAGGATGTTTCTATTCTATGTCCAGTTTTGGAATGGCATCAAGCAACGAGGTATCGTTGGCAAAGATGGCAAAATCGAAGTTCGATGTTCTGATTTTTGTTGAAAGTTATGATGAAGGAGGCGATCGCGGAGGGCTTTTACCAATGACACAGCTTGAAGAAATGGTACCTGGATGCGTCACCTTGCATGAAATGGATCAACCTATGGACGTTTCCCTATCAGATATTCATCGATCGGTCTTATCTTTACTTCAAAACCGCACCGATCTTGTTATCTTTGGAGCCTATGCCGTTAATGCCTACCTTAGCCCAACCGATGTCAGAATGACGGCTGACGTTAACATACAATCGATTCAGGGAGAGGTGCTAGCCGAAGAAATTAGTCAACACCTTCTCCAGGAATTTTACAGTGCAACCAGAATCCGAGAAATTGGAGACGGTAAGGCGTGGCGAATTTATCCGCCCATAAAATCTGGTAATCGTCACTTAGTTGACATTCGTCAGGTGGAAACCCTTCCAGCTTTCAAGGTGATTAATGATATCCAGGTTTTAAGTCCAGTTCAACTGATGACCGCTAAGGTCATTAGTGCATACGCCAGACAAAACAAGCCTAAAGGCTTCAGCGACCTCCGAGATCTATACTCTCTAATGCTCACCTTTCCTGAATTAACAGAACACGTTCAGGTTGATCAAAATAACGAAAAACTTCGAGAATTCTGGCAAAGCATTCTCGATAGAGGAGTTGAACCATCTGATTCTGACGACGATTTGCTGTACTGAAGGTGTCAATGGTGTGGGATTTCGGGGGCGATCGCCCCTCCTGCATCAATATATTGCCCCCTCCACTCAAGCATTTTCTCGATGCATGAAGCACGCTGCATCAACACCATCAACAGTTGCGCCACAGCAGAAGGAATTGCAGCGCTGACAGAAGGAATGACACGGCTCAACTCAAGTATGTTCTCTATGTCATTCATACATTGAATCGACAACATTGAATGTTTTGGGCTGCATGAAGGATTGTTAGTGAGAACCATGCCATTGCAGAGGAGCAACGATTGATGATGCAGACCCAACATGGAATTGCAGAGGCACACGATTTGATTGTGTAGCGGCAATGAAAGATTGTCGTTAATGACAGGGGCGATTACACTTCGTTTAGGCTTCACCAACGTCCTCATCTATCATGCAGTGATCACAACGATAGTGCAGGATCAAAAACTTTCCTTTTGCAGAAGCAGCAGTTTCGATAGTCTTCGCGCTCGACCTTCGACTGGATGATGGGGATTCGCACATTGA